>JAQUVW010000001.1:0-284515 GCA_028693235.1 Candidatus Gastranaerophilales bacterium | reverse complement strand
AAGAAGCTCTGAATACAGCTTGGTTAGTAGTAAAAAGTTCTCTTTTTTTTCAGTGTTGCAGGAGTTTTGTTAGGTTAAAGAAGCTCTGAATACAGCTTGGTTAGTAGTAAAAAGTTCTCTTTTTTTTTCAGTGTTGCAGGAGTTTTGTTAGACTAAAGAAGCTCTGAATACAGCTTGGTTAGTAGTAAAAAGTTCTCTTTTTTTTCAGTGTTGCAGGAGTTTTGTTAGGCTAAAGAAGCTCTGAATATCGTTTTTTGGTATGGCGATGTAAAACCACATTTCACTTGGAAAAACAAGTTTAACGTGTAAATAATTGTAAAAAATACCCTTATTATTGTTTAAATTACGCAAAAAATTTCATTTCAAGGCGTTCATACACCAACTACAATAACAACATGGATATGAGGAATTTTTATGATCGTTTCAGGAATTAGCTCTTTGAGCACCAAAAAACCTGCTTTTAAAGGGGATAGAGAAGATATTAACAATATAAATGTGCTGACTAAAGGTGAGTCGCCTATTCTGCCAAACAAAAAGCTCAACATTCTTGCTGCCCTCAACTCCATTGCTAAAAAACCTACTGACGAAAACCTTGAATTTCTAATGGGTACCGCTCAATCTTTAAGATACGGCGTTAAAGGTAATTCGCAATTCGCCGATTCTCTAAATCAATCAAATCCTGACGAAAAACAAAATACAAACTGGGATAACCTCCTAAAAACTACCATCGAAAATGGTTTGAAAACAAGCACCTCCCAAAGAAAACATGATTTGGAATCTGAATTTGCTGAAACTTTCGCTAAAAAAATACCACTTTCCGCTGAAGAAAAAAAATTGTTAAAATTAAAAAATAAAATTCTACTATCTTCACCTATGACCAACATCTTTGATGATTCCGAAAAAATAGAACACGCTACCAACATCTCACAAAATCTCGACTACTTCCTTGCTTCTTCTGAAATTCCGATGAATCAAAAACTTGAATGCATGCAAAAATTTAACTACTTCTTGTCTGATAAATATAATATTAATCAACAACTAAAAGATAAAAAACTTCAAGCTATGGACGAAGTCCTAAACGATTTATTAATCGAAACACCAAAACAAAAACCTTTATTAATTAAAGGCGTAAATCAAAGACAATCAGGCATGTGTGCTGCAATTTCCATCAGCAGAAAAGCTATGGCTTATGAATATAAACCTCAATATCTCGACATAATCTTTGACGAGTTAAGCGATTCTGACACGATGCATGTTTATGACGTCACTAAACTTGATGAAGGTAAAAAAGTTCCCGTCAAAAAAACTTATGTCGATTTTAATGATGCCTTTAGAAAAGGTTACAGGTTGATTGATGCTTCTGCACACCAATGGATGCACATGGCCGGTACTATCAGTGATGGTACATCTTCTATTGCTTCTTACACTCCATTTGATAACGATAATTATGAAATATTCAAAGATAGCTTTTGGTATAACGATTTATCAGAAGAATTTCAACCTTCTCAACAATATTTAAGACACCTCATTAAAGAAAGAGATGCCGTTGAAGCTGTTGAAAAAACCAAAAAATCTGAAAAGAAAATTCAAAGAGAAATAGGCGAAAATCAAAATAGCTATGTCTTCGGACTCGAAAAAGCTTCTGCTAAAATTAAAAATTATATTCAAGAAGCAGCCCCTCAAGCAAATACCACTGAGTTGCAAAAAGTAACAGAGGGAATTATAAAACTCGCTGAACCTCAAGACTCACAAGGCAACGACAAAAAAATAGTGCTCCATTCCAAAGAATCTAAAGACATACAAAAAGCTACTATTGCAAAATTTGTAACTGCTTCTATTCCTTCTGTCAACAAAGATACCTTAAACAAAAATATAGATAACATTTTCCTTATGTACCAAGAAGCTCACGCTGATAACGAGGCTCTTAAAAAGCTCAAAAACTTTAACACGAAAAAAGGAAAATATACTTATAACAAAAAATTATACACACTAGCTGCTACTCACAGACAGTCTGTACTCGCTCAACTAAATGTTGCGGGAAATGTTGCTCAATATGAAAACAGCCTTAAAATTCCTCCAAGAGAAACTCAGGTTCTCAAAAAAATAAATAGGCTCTCTAAGCAACTCGACAATAATGCTAAAGTCGACTCTCTGGCTCAAAAACTTAATGTTCAGCCTACAAAAGATGCTGTCCAATCTGCATTAAATAAAGAAACCAGAAAAATTGAAGTCGAAAACCATCTAAAAATAGATTCTGCCTTACAAAAAATGTCTATGGGTAACAGAGCCACAATATTAAATTATTCTATCCAATCAGTTAAAAAATTGGTCGACGATGGCGACAAAAACACTATTTCAAACGTCGCTCAAGCCGCTCACATTCCACCTAAAAAAGAAGAAGTCTCCGCTAAAATTAATTCTTATTTGAAAAATATTAACGACGGAGCTAATCAAAAACAACTCAACGAAATGTATAGAATTTTGGGGTATGATGATGAATTTGATTTCGCTGCTAAAATGTTCCAATTCTTTATTCAAACACTAAACTCACCTATGGACCAAAAAACTTACAATGAAATTACTTCCAATATCGGCTCTGCTGTATCACTACAACAAGGCGTACAAAATATTGCGGATACCATTTTTAACACTCAAAATGATTTCAACAATCTTCAACAAAAACTCGATATGAAATCAAGAGAAGATGTTGTGCTCTCTGAACTCGAAAAATCAGGCTTTATCCTCTCTAAACCTCAACTCGACAATCTTAAAGATAAATTTGACGCTGACTTCGATGTAAAAGTTAAAGAAGAAAAGCTAAAAGATAAAGGGGTAAAAGTTAAACCTGACAAATCTATTTATAAATTTACTCCCGAACAATTGACAATGTTCGACTCTATTGATACTAATTTCCCTAAAATAAAAAAATATGCAAATTCTAAATACAAACTCGTAAATGCATATCTAAAACCAGAGCTTGACGCTTTATACGACGAAACAGGTAAATTGCGTGGCAGTTTCTGGATTGGCGAAGAAGGCACCTCCGGTCTTTTCGACAACCAATCTATCAGAATTTTTGAACAAATGACAGGAAAACCCTACCATAACGAATCAAATATTGACAAAATCGTCGACACTATTAAAAAAGGGGACGGCTCCGGCACTAGTTCTACTCAAGTTTCAGATACTGAATATTCCGGTCACGCTCAATATGTCGCTGAAATTAGCCCTGTAGAATTGATTGATGAAAAAACTAAAGAAAAAGTTATGCAAGATGTACTTTGGCACGACAACAGCTGGGGCAAAGCCGAAGAAAAAGGTAAATGGCTCGCTGAAGACGGGCAATATCACACAGACTATGAAGATGGTTACGGCGGTCACAACGGATATATTTTCTCTGACAAATATATGACCGGTACCCCTATCGTTGATTTAAAATCAAGATTCGGAACTGAAGAATCCTCTAATGAAAAATACCCTCTTTTCAACGGTATGAGGCTTCAAGGGTTCGATGAAAGACAAGATGAACAAGTCGGAAAAGTCTTTAACAAAATCTTTACTATAAATTCTACAAAGTCTACTCTTGATATGTTTGAAAAACTTGTTCAAAAAGACCACATCAATATCAAAGCTCTTGAAAGTTTGGACTCTGTCGCTGAATTTGAAACAGATAAATATTTTAAACGTATTGAAAATGAACTCACTTCCAAAGAAAAATATGACGCCTTAAGCGAAAATGACCCTCTTAAACTTATGCTTAAAAAACTTGCCGTATATGAGGCTGCTCCTGTCATGGAAACAAAAGAAGCCGTCACTGAAATTCAAACTAACGAAGATTTGGAAAACTTCAAAAAAGAATTGTTCCAAGAACAAAAAAATTATTACGCCGTTCTTTTTAACAAAGTCCCGGAATCTTTAGAAATAATAAAAATGGGTGCAGATGAAGATTTAGACAAAATTTTAAGCAAAGCTTCTCTTAGATATAACCTTAAACTTGGCGATTATAAAGAAATAAAAGACGCCATCTTTACCCAAAAAGAAATGAAACTCGACGGCTCTTTAGATTCTATCGAAAATGTTTTGACTTATAACACTTATAAAACCATCAGAAGCAAGGTTCAAGACCCTGTTAAAGCTAATGAAATCGGTAGAATGGTCAAAGATGTATTGGTTCAATCTATTCAAAACAATGTCGCAATTAACTCTTTAGATGATTTAAAAGATGCTGATCCTGACTTTGCAGAAATAGCTCTAAAATGGATTGACAAAAAATATAACCCGAGAACTGATGAAGATGCTGTCAAAATTATTCAAAATCTTCAAAACATGAAATCAAAAGATTTCAAAAAAATTCTCGATGAAATGACTGAAGAAGATGCCGGAATCAACTACAAGCATCCTTACGAATATGTTCAACGAATAAATGCTCAAAATCACAGAGTGACTAAAGTTCTTGAAGATATTATCTCTTATAACGTAATAACAAAAGGAATTAGAGAAATACCTGAAGAAAATATCAACGAAGAAGACCCTAACAGTATCAAAAACTATAACTCCGATATCCTATATAGAAATCTCTATATATCACTCACCAATCTTGATACTCAAAAATATATAAATAGATATAAAGGTCAAATGTTTGAAAAATATCAAGTAAGACCTGCCTTTTCAGACTTCAAAATATTCACAAACGAAGAACTCTCTCAATCTGTCAATGAATTTTTGTCTGCATTATCCCAAAACGCAACAAACATCAAAAGCAGAAATTACGTCGCTGATGTTGTGGACAAATTCAGCCATATCAATGGTTCTTTAGGCTCTGTAAAAGAATTCAACACGCCTGATAACTATGAAAACGCTGTTTCTGGTTTTTCTGCACTTAACAAAATGACTAAAAATGACAGCTCTGTTCAAGATTTGACAAAACAAACTTCAACTATATTAAAAGAGCTTCAAAAAGGAAAAGGAAATGTCGACAACAAAGTTATCCTTGATAATTATGCAAAAATTAAAGACTATTTCAAAATGCTTGACGCACAAAATGTGAATGCTAAAGCTATGCATGACGGCAACTCTCAATTAAAGAAACAACTTGACGCCTACATAAATCAATATACAGAATTGAATGTTAGACCAAAATATAGAGATGACGTTAATCATGCCATTCGTGAATGGATGAATCAATATGCTCAAAATCCTCGTTCTAAAGAAACTGCTGAAGCTCAAACAAAATTGACTAATCTTGCAATAAAAAGACACATTACAACAGCTCCTATAGAATTGCTCCACGAATATACTAATACTCTACAAAATGGAAATAACGACAAAGAAAAAACAGAAGCTTTAAGACACTATATGGATACAGCTATGAAAGCTGCTAATTTGGCTTCTGTTGAATACCGACTGGTCAAAAACGAAAACTGCGGACTTTCCTCTAAAACAGCTAATTACCTCGACAAGTTCGGCTTCACTCTCTCTAACGGAAAATATTGTAAGCTCAATACTGACACTGGGTTACAATACCTTATTCAAATGCTTCAAAGCGATAGAAACAACAACTCTACTTTAAAAATATTCTTCGCTCAAACCGGATTAAGCGAAAAAGCAGCTGAAGTCATCATGAAAACTTTCAAGCCGCAAACTGTTAAAAATTATATAAAAGAAACAGAAGACACTATCATTTCGTCTTTCTCAACGGCGGACGTTTTAAATCAATTAATTGATGATTTTGTAGCTCAGAATAATATTCAATACCCATCTTACAAAGAAGCCAGTGCTCATCTTTTAAAAGATATTGACAATAAATTTGAAGCTGAAACACCTGCTGACCAAGAAGCTTTAAATGCTTACAAAGCCTATATGGAGCAAGTTGCATCTTCTGATTCCATAAAAGAAATTGCTCCAAAAGATGCACTCCCTGCTTTGATGGAAGTTCATAACTCCTGCGTTGATTTAATTAATCAAAAAGGTAATGCTTCTATCGCTCAACTAAATGATGTCAGAAATGTCTTGAAAGAACGAATAAATCTACTTGAGGCTTTATATTTAAGCCCCGAAGCCCCTATTCAATCAAAAATTGATAAATTCTACCAAAAAATATCTGTCCTTAACAACGACCTTGATGAAAGTATTACAAGAGTCAATTCTTTCATTCAAAGTGCTCAAACATAATTTGCTACAATTAGTGCAAGGTAATTTATATCTTGCACTTTTTTAAATTTGTAGCTTTACTTTTATATTTATATTATTATTTGAACTATGTTTGAAAAAGATTATGAAATTAAATTCTACGAAGTAGATTATAAAAACAAACTTAAAGAGTCTGTTTTATTGAATTTTTTACAAGATATAGCAGCAGTGCACGCTGAAATGCTCGGCTTTGGCTACTCCTTCATTGCCCCTAAATGTTTGGGGTGGTTCCTTTTAAAATATCACCTTAAAATATACAATTGGCCTCAAAATATTGAAAAAATCACAATAAAAACTTGGCCGAAAAAAATCCAAAAACTTTCCTGCCTTAGAGATTTCGAAATATATGCTCCTAACGGCGACAAAATCGCTCTTGTTTCCAGCTCTTGGGTTTTGACTGATTTTAACACCAGAAAAATCGTCGTCCCCTCTAAAGTTTTGAATGAATTTCCTTATCTTGAAAAAGACGTTTTTCAAACTAACTTTGCAAAAATTCCTGAAGTTCAAAAAATAGATTTTGAAAAAACTTACGATGTCAGATACGATGACATTGACATCAACCAACACGTCAACAACGCAAACTATTTGACTTGGGCTCTTGAAGTACTCGGTTTTGAGTTTAGAGCCAATCACACAATCTCTGAATTGGAAATTAACTATAAAAAAGAATTAAAATACGGCAATCAAGTATTATCTATCGCTGAATATATCGAAGATGACAAGACGACTCTTCATACTTTAAAAAACAAAAACACAGGCGATATTATATGTTCATTAAGAATAATTTGGGAATAAATTAAGTTTTGTAAACTTCGCACTTAAAATTTTCATTTCCCCAATAAGCAATTATTATAATAATTTACACGTTTCTATTGTATGCATCAACGCTTTTGCAAGCTAAAGTATATACTTTTTATAGAAGAAATATAGCAATTTTTAAAAACTATTTTACTTTATTAGAATATCCAATTAAATAAATTTAATTTATGAAAAAGAGATATTAAGGAGAGTTTCAAATGAGCGGATTCAACATCAATGGAATCAACGTAGACTACACACCAAAGACAACTTCAACAACTAACAAGGGTGCTAACAGCACATCAAACACAACCAATTCAGGTAGTGTATTTAATGTTGAAGATCAAATTATGAATTATTTCAAAGGGCTTAAAGGAAATGAGGCTTTAAAAGACCCTAAAAACACACAAGATAAAACTATAGACATCGATTATTGCGACCATTTTGAACGTGATGGTATTGATGGCGACGCTGAAATCAGCGTTGAAAAAACAGACAAAGGCTATAAAGTTAATGTAAATTGTACATGCGACGAAGCACATGACGACAAAGGGTCTACTACAGTAAACTTCTTTGATAAAGATACATCTGCAGATTCTACAGGTGAACACAAAATTGACTATAACGGCACCATCGTAAAAGGTGACACTATAGGTTTATCAAAAGATTATGTTCCAGATGCTGAATCAGCAACTGTAAAACCTTGGAGCAATGACCCAAAAACAGATAATTGTCTTTCTAGAATCATCAAAAATCACTATCCAGACATAAAAGTCGGTTCTGAAGATTATAATAAACTTGAAAAAGCAATTATGGACAACAACCCGGACATTTATGGAACAGTAGACAAAGACGGAAACTATACAAGAGCAAGAAAAACAGCAACTCATGACTACAAAAACTATGACAACGTAGCTGAAGAAAGAAGAAACACAACATTATATACAGGTGATGTTATAAAATTAGTAGGCGTTGAAGGTAACGGCGAAAACAGCGATTGTCCTTGTGTTGAAGGAAAAGAAACAGGCGGAGCAACCACACCGGATCCAACACCAGACCCAACACCAGACAAAACACCAGACAAAACACCAGACCCAACTCCAACTCCGGACCCAAAACCAACTCCGGACCCGAAACCAACTCCAGACCCAACTCCAACACCAACACCAACTCCGGATCCAGACCCAACTCCAACACCAACACCAACTCCGGATCCAGACCCAACACCAACACCAACTCCGGATCCAGACCCAACTCCAACTCCGGATCCAGACCCAACACCACAACCAGATCCAGATATCCCGAGTGAAGTTGACCCAGAAAAACCAGACCCAACTCCAACTCCAGACCCAACTCCAACTCCAGACCCAACTCCAACTCCAGACCCATCTCCGGATACAGACCCAACTCCGCAACCAGATCCTGATATCCCGAGTGAAGTTGACCCAGAAAAACCAACACCAACTCCAACTCCAGACCCAACTCCGGATACAGACCCAACTCCACAACCAAACCCGGATATCCCAAGTGAAGTTGAACCAGAAAAACCAGCAAAACCAGAAACACCAGCTGAACCAGAAAAACCAGCTGAAGTTAATCCAGAAAAACCAGCTGAAGTTAATCCGGAAAAACCAGGCTCTTCTGAAAGCAACAAAGACTCAGACCCTGATGCAGGTGTAAATATAGACCCTCAATTACCAACAGAAGTATCTCCACTAAAACAAACAGCTGCTGCTAATATCCTTAGAGCTAACTTAAATTCAAATCAAACTTTTGCTAAATTATTCTTTACAAACTTCGCAAGAGCTTAATAAAATCAACAAACAGAGGTCATTCATCTTGACCTCTGTTTTTGTGTAATAATATCAATATGAAAATTTTTAAATGTTTATTAATTGCATCTTTGTTTTTTTCATCACTGTCAGTGAGTGCTAATGCTGCCTCTTTCGGCACGTACGAAAGTGACTATGAATACGGGCTTTTCGACAGTTTTAAATTCAATTTTTCAAAAAAAGACAGAGCAAAAAGCAACAAATTAATTGAACTTAAGCAAATTGAAAAAACAAAATCCGAAATTAAAGAAGATGAAGCCATAAAAAATCACGAAGATGAACAAAAAAGAGTTAGAAATCTTTTTGAAGGTCAATCATTATTCTAATAAATTAAAAAAGAGCTCTCTTTTGAGGGCTCTTTTAATTTGTATAAATATCTACTATCCAAAAGTTAAAGGACATTTGATGTCAATGTGAAGTGGAATCTGCAAGACTTAACTTCATCATCTTTGCCTGCAATCGGGATACCCCAATAGAAGTTGCCTGATAAGTATTTTGTTAACTTAAGAACAACACCAGGTCCGACACTCATCAAGGTCTTTGTAGGATCAGAGGAGAATCTGTCACCTAACCAACCAATATCATAAAATGCCGCTAATCGAATACTATCATCTATAAATTTGTATTTATCAGGAAGAACATGCCTCAAATATGGAACAGGTGCTCTGAATTCCAAGCTGGCTGTTAAACCATAGTCACCGATATAATAACCTTCATCAAAGCCTCTTACTGATGAAATACCACCAAATTGCATTTTTTCAGATGCAAACAATGCTCTATTTGCATATTGTCCGTTCAACTGGAAGATGCCTAAACAATTTTTAGGAAGAACTTGCATACGAGCAACATTCGCATTTAACTTAACAAAATTGTTACTTGCAAATTGCCTATCTGAACTTCCGTTAGTAGCACCCAATAATGGAATACCAACTCCTGCTGAACCGTTAAACAACCATTTACCGTAAAAATCGTCTTTGATATCAGTCAACGTAAATCTAAGTGCTCTGGTTTTATATTCTTGAGTATAATCAACAATTCCGATTCTTGATTTAGAATCCCTCATATCAAATGTGACATCACCATATAATCTGTAATCATCACCTTGAGCTAATCTTCTGGAAACTCCGATAAAATAATTGTTTGAATCCCCTGTCATATCAAATTCTTTAAATTGTTTTCCAAGTTTTACATGAGAATATGAATAACCTAAATTCAATTTAGTTTCGTTTTTAGCTATCGGAATAGTATAAAAAGCACCCGCACCTACTGAACGAGATGAAAATACACCCGTACCCAACAATCTGTCACCGTGCCCCGTAACATTATACAAGCCTGCGTATAAAACTCCACGTTGTGAGCCGATTACATCTCTACCTTGATTATCATATCTAAGGTCAACATCTATCGGGAATCTATCTTTGACATTCAATGTAATATCAGAAAATTCTTCACTTTCCTCATTGTCTTGGATTTCGATATTAGCTTTCATATATCCAACACCATTGACATTTTGTAGTGATTGTTTAATATCATTTACATTTAAAACATTTCCCTCAACAATTCCTTGGTCTTTTAAAAATGTTTTATTCAAATATGTAGCTTTCGCCCATTTATTGCCTGTTATATCGACTTTGCCGTATTTACCTTCCAATATAACAATTGTAATATTACCGTTTTGAACTTTTTGAGGAGGCAAATAAGCTATCGTAGAAAGATAACCTCGGGATTGGTAATAATCAGTAATATCATTAGCTGACATAATCAAATCGTTTATTGTAACCATTTTGCCTATTTTAAAATCGACTAGCCTCATAAGTTCATTTGTCGAAATTTGCGTATTTTTTTCTATTGTTATTGTATTTAATTTAAAAGAAACCTGCTCAGAATTCAAAAGTTCCATTTTCTTACGAACTTCTTCTTCAACAACCGCAGGGTCTTTAGTCGCCTCAATATGTTTTTTAGCTTCTGTCTCTTTTAGTTGCATAAAGTTAGAATTATCAATTACTCCTGCGTCAAATCCTGACATCGGAGCTGAATAAGTGTTTAACGCAAATGCAGCAGAAGATTGCAAAACCAAAAACATGGCAACACTAAGAGTTAATAATGTCTTTTTCATTAATGTTATATTCCTATTTCTCATTCTCTATACGTGGTTATTTATTATTAAATATATTATATATCTAACATTAAATACTCAAACTATCGTATTGATTATTTAATCATAATCTAAATATTAGAATATGCCAACATGTTAAGACTTGCTAATAATAGAGGATTTTTTTCTTAAGAAGTTACAAAACTTAAAAAACAATTGAACTTATACAAACGATACAAAAAGCCCTAAACGCAACATCTACAAGGTTTTATCGCCATATCAATTTCTTTTTTAAAGATATATTTAGATTACATGCCTGTTTTTTGTAGCAATTTTTATTTTGATGAGTTTTCAAATTAATATACACATATTAGTCGAACAATATAGAAGGAATTATCTATGAGAAAAAAAACAAGTAAGATTTTAGCTGCAAGCTTAATCGTTTACAGTTGTCTTGGTTCGATGGCTATGGCCGATATCGGTGCTAATGTCCTACCTAGTTTAGGCTCCATCGAAAACGGTAAAGTCACAACATCAGGCAACAATATGAACGTTAGCTTGACTGGCGGTCAAGGCGGAACAACTACCGCTGACTGGAATTCATTTAACGTAGGTAGCAATGCTGGCGTTAATTTCAGATTTAATGACCATAACCAAACTGCTTTGAACTTAGTAAAAGCTTCAGGCGGTATGTCATATATTTATGGTCAAATCACAAACGATGGTATCGGTGCTGATACCGGTAAAGTTCTTTTATTGAACCCTAACGGTGCTTTCTTCGGTAACGGTTCATCTGTAAATTTGAACTCTTTCACAGTTTCATCATTTGACGGAAAATATGACAACGAAATGAAAAGATTAGAACTTACAAAAGGTTCTAACTCTGGTAACATAACAATTGATTCAGGTGCTACAATCATCGGTGCTAAAGGCGTCAATATGGCTGCTTCAAACATCACTGCTTTAAAAGGCTCTATGATTAAAACATCTAACATTCCAAACTCAGACGGACAAACTTACGGTAAAGTAAGACTTGTTACTGGCGACGGTGTAAACTTTAACTATTACAACTGCGGTGCAACTTACAACCTTACTGACAACAATGTTGCAACTACTACCGACAACAGCCAAATCATTCTTAACGGTGCGATTGAAGGTGGCGGTATCGACATTAGAAACGCTTCAACCGGTGCTGCTAGTGGTATCTTCGCTAAAGGTGCTTCTTTAAAAGCTACTAAAGCTGTAAGAGGTGAAGACGGAAGTATCTTCTTAACTGCTAACGGAAAAATCGTCGTTGAAGACTCAACTTTTACTACAGCTAACAAAGATTCAGCTGCTGCAAACGCAGGCGTTGGCAAAATCGCATTATTATCAGGTACAAAAACATCTGTTTTATCAAGTGATTTTGTAACTACAACAGGCAACAGTGCATACGCCGGTGTTGGCGACGTTACATTCGGCACTGTAAACGGTGACACAGTTCTTCAAGACTCTACCGTAAAAGCTCAAGGTAACGTAGTTGTTGAAGCTTCAGGCACTGCTTCTATCCAAAAAGGAAACAACAACGGAACCAACTTAAACGGTACTAACGTAACTATTTCAGGCGGAGAAGCTGCTCAAGTTCTTGATTCAACTATCAACGCTGAAAAAGCTATCAAAATCAAAAACCCATCAACTCCTGACGGTGACTATGGTGTTTGGATGAGAAGTGCAACTCTAAAAGGTCAATCAATCGATATCAACGCTAAAGGTAACGTTATTGCAGACAAAATGACTGCTATTTCAGATACTTTCACAGCTTATTCTAAAAACAACATTGATATCAGCAACAACTCTAAAGCTACTATCAAAAATGATGTAAATATTACAGCTGACAAAGCAATCAAAATTGCTGATTCAAATATTACTTCAACCAAAGGAAATGTAGGAATAACCTCTGAAACAGCTCTTAAAACAGACAATGCTACAATAAAAGCTGCTAACACTGCACAACTTATGGCTAAATCAACAAATGGCGGAACTACAGACATCATTGGTTCTGCAATTGACGGAAGTTATGTTTCAGTTTCAGGTCAAAACGCAACTGTTAAAAATTCAACAATCACTGCTACCGATAGTGCTTTCATCGCAGGCGGTAAATACTCAAGTACATCTAACAACATATTGGTAGATAAAAATTCAACTTTAGCAGTAAATAACTCCACTATTAAATCAAACAACAACACATCTTTAACCGGTGGCTCTATTGCTATCAACAACAACTCTAAAGTATCAGGCAACAACGTAAACGTTACAGCAGTCAATGATATCAACACTTCAGACATTACAAACTCTACTTTGACAGCTAATAACAACGTAAACATCAAATCAGCTGCCGCAAGCATTAAAATGAACACACTGGACAACCTAATCGCTGGTAACAGAACAACTTTCACAGCAGCGAAAAACGTAGAACTTACTAAATCAGGTAACTTCAACGTAAACAAAATAGATATCACAGCAGGCGAAACAGCTGCTATCACTTCAACTAACAGCTCTGTCCAATTCAACGACACTGCTATCTCAGCTAAAACTTTAAAAGTCAAAGCTGCTCAAGATATCACAACTCCAAAAACATTAGATATCAAAGGTATTCAAGCTAACTTCGACGCTGGTCACGACGTTAACGTCACCTTGACAAACGCAGACAACAGACAATTGGGCGTAGTTGCTAAAGGTGGTAATGATGTAACCTTAAAAACTGCAGGAACTCTTTCTGTATCAAGTGCAATCGCTAAAAACGACTTGACTATCGACTCTAAAGCAGTTATCGCAGGTCTACCTTACACTTCAGAAGGTCCTGTAGATGAACAAGGCAACCCAAGATCATATATGGAAGCTGGCGGAACATTCACTTCTACTGCAGATTACGAACTTACAGGTTCATTCGTTCCAACTGAAGACGGCAAATTCAACCAAAGACACCACATTGAATACGGCAACGCTGGCGAAGAAAAAATCCTCTTAGTAAACAACAGACCTGTTCCTAAACCGGCTGACCCAGATCCTGATCCGGATCCTGCTTACCAAGAAAACCCAACCATCGACTCTACAGCATTGAACGAAGCTCAACAACTTAACAAACTTCCTCTTCAAGCTGAACAAGCAAGCAAATTGGCTCCTATCGCTGACAACAGAACAAATCTTTTAGATGTATTCGCAGCTGCTAGTCAAATTGAAATCGTCGATGACGAAGATAACCAAAAGAAATAATTAATTTCTTTATAAACAAAAAGGTGATTGCTATATGCTTTCACCTTTTTTGTTGCGTATATTCCTTTTATTGCTTTTGAATTTTCAAACAATGTAGTATAATTTTATTGGAATATCTTACTTTTAAAAGGATTATTATATGCGTAAAAAATCTTTCGGCAATTTATTACTCACAGCTCTTATTATTTCTGCATTAAACTGCGGAACTTCAATTGCTGAAACTAATCAAATTATAAATACCTTTGGTGAAGATACTCCTTCAAACAATACTAATCCTTTTCTTCAAACTTATCAATCCTCATCATCCATCGGAGAATCCCTTATTGAGCCTGATTATAGTCAAGAGATTATATTACTTCAAAATATGCTTAAAAAAAGCCCTAATGATTCGGCTTTGGCTTTGAAATTAGCTCAAGCATACGAACGTAACTACAACCAATCTGACGCAATTCAACAATACAAACAAGTCATTTCTATGTCAAAAAATAACCCTGAAATGCTTGCAACTTTAGAAAATATTTTTAAATCTAAACTTACCAATAAGCCTAATTCCCCCATCCTCAATGCCACTCTTGGTTCTATCTACAAGCTTGAAGGCAAATATGAAGATGCCCTATCTTCTTATCAAAAAGCTCTGAATTTAGCTCCATCTAACAAAACTATAAGACTGGAAGTCGCTGATTTATACACATTGACAAATGCTTACGATAAGGCTTTACCTTTTTACAACACTGTTTTGCTCTCAACTCCGCTTAACAATTCGGTACGATTGAAAAAAGCTGAATGTCTTGCCTCCTTAAACAGAATGCCGGAGGCTCAAGCAGAATACAAAATGCTCATTAAAAATGACCCAAAAAACGAAAATATAAAAATAGCTTTATATCAAACTTTAAAAACGGCAAGTCCGCAAAAAGAAATCGTCGACTCAATTTATCCTGAATACAAAGACACCCCTCTAGCTGTCGACGGCTACATTAAAGTCGCTCAATTGCTTAAAAACAACAAACAAATTGATGACTCGATTGAATATTATAAATCAGCATTACTCATAAACCCGAATAGTGCCGACTCTTACATCGAGCTTTCTGAACTTTATAACACAAAAGGAGACAAACAATCAGCTAAAGACTCAATCGCAGCTGCTCAAAAAATTCTTCCTCAAGATGACCCTGTAATCAGAAAAAAATACAACAAGATGATTGCACTAACTGCCGATGACCCGCTTAACGAAGCTCTTGAGCTAATCAAAAACGGGCTATATGAAGATGCTATTTCAGTCTACGAAGCTATTTCACCTAGAACTATCGATATAACACTAGGAATTGCCTCTTGCTACCAATATCTTAACAACACACAAGAAGCCCTAAAATACTTAAATCAAGCTCTTTCTATGGACGAAAACAATCCAGACACTCTCTACTACTTCGCTTTCTTATATGTAAACAAAGAAGATTATTCTAAAGCTAAACCATATATTCAAAAAGCATTAAAAATAGCACCTGACAATCAAAAAATTAAAAAATTGAACAAATTTATTGTCGATCAAGAAGTTAACACCCTTCAAGAAAAAGCCTTTTACGCTTTTGACACCCAAAACTACAAAGATGCTCTAAATCTATTAAACAAAGTTATTGCTCTTGCTCCATCAACAGGAGATGCCTACTATTACAGGGGCTTGGTTTACGTTGCTCAAAATAAAAATATCTTAGCTATCAACGATTTTAAAACAACATTAAAGCTAAATCCAAACTACGCCCTAGCTTATTATTCACTTGGAAATGCCTATGATGCAACAGAAAGTTTTCAATCAGCTCTTGCTGCTTACAAAAAATTTACAGCATTAAACAAAGAGCAAAACGAATATTCGACATACGCTACACAACGAATAAATTCAATACTTAAACATAAAAAATAACCTTTGTAAACAAATGTAAAGTATATACTCCATATATATCAATTATCTACTCAACTCTGTTTTTATATAAGTACGAGAGATTTACAAATCAGAGATTGAAAGAGAGATATAATATGGCAGTAGCTGGTGCACATTTAAGCGTTATTACTTTAACTTTACAACAAACTAATGTTAACGCTGACTTGATGAGAATTACCGAAAAAAGAAACAGATTGACTGACCAAGAATCTGCTTTGATGGGCACTAAAGACTGGTACTCAAATGAAGATTCTAAAGTGAAATTATTGCTACTTCAACAAGAAGACAACGCTTTGGATATGCAACAAAAAAAACTTGAAACAGTCGCTAAAGCTATTTCTTCAAATCTTGAATCTCAACAAAAGCTTTTAGACAATAATATCAAAAAAGATTTTGGATATTCATTGTTCTTATAATGAGGAAAAGGAAAAGGTTTATTCAGCCGGCTAACATGCCGGCTTTTATTTTGCAAACACAATGACTGATATTTTTAGCTTTGTTCGGACAATTTCTCTGAGAAATCTTTGCACTCCAAATACATCAATTAACAGTTACTCAAACAATTACAATCGGTAATAATTTTTAATGCTATGTTGGAAAATCTTTCCGCTTCTGCTATTATTAACTTGTGAATATTTTTAAAACGTTCGAAACTTTTTTATCTAGCCCACTAAGTATAATTCACAAAAGGATTATACGTGTTATGCATGTCGAAACCAACATTTTTTCAAGAAAGCTCCCGATGAAACTAGATGTTCAAGAAAATGAGGCTCAATTGACTGTTTATAACAACGAAAAAGTCTACCGACTATTATCTAACGTTTTATACAAAAAGAAATTTTTCGATGAAAATCAACAACGCAAAATTTATAACTAGTGCTCCTTCTATCAAAGAATGCCCTGATTTAAAGCTTCCTGAGTTTGCTCTCATCGGACGCTCTAACGTTGGGAAATCTTCTTTTATAAATAATCTTGTCAACAGAAAAGGGCTCGCTAAAACAAGCAACAAGCCTGGAAAAACCAGACTTATTAATCTATTTGATATTAATGAAAAATTCATCATCGCCGATTTACCCGGATATGGCTTCGCTCAAGTATCAAAAAAAATGCAAGACGATTGGCAACGAAACATTGAAGAATATCTTCTCCAAAGAAAAGAACTCGTTGCGTTAGTTCAATTTATTGACGCCAGACATCCCGTTCAAAAAAACGACCACCAAATGTCTGAATGGATTAAATACAACGAACTTCCTTATATTGTCGTTGCAACTAAAATCGACTGCATCGGACGCTCTCAAATACAAAAAACTATTGCTTCCATCAAAAAAGAACTCCAAACTGAAGTTTATCCGTTCTCAAAAGCCTCAAACTATTACAACTCGGCTATCCTTAACGTTTTTGAAGAAAAAATCAATTCATTTAACTAGAGGAGTAACCCCCTCTCAAAAAGCACTATACTAATAGTGGGGATAAAGAGGAGGGATTTGTTCATGCTAAAAAAGGCTGTTAATCCTTATATCAGCTCTGAGATTTATGTATCGCAAAATAATTCTATTTCAGATTCGATAATGCAAAACTGGACACCTCAAGCAATTGAATGTTACAAGATTAATTCAAATTGTAAAAAATGCTCTGTTTCATCTGGGCATTACTCTTTTGTGTGTAAAATGCCTGACGTCATAGAGCATCTTGTTGATTCTATCGGAAAACCATCTATCTGTTAGGTTTTGTCCGTTCTAAAAAGCTGTCTATAGCCTCTATTGTATCTGTAGGCGACTTTAGTGAAAGTTCAGAAGTGTCTTCTGCTTGCGTTTTTGTTTTTTTCAGAAATACTTTCTTATACAAAAGTAAAATTCCCAAAATCAAAATTATACAAAGTACAACTAAGAGTATCGTAAAGCCGAATTTTTTCATTACGAATGAAGCCTCAGAACTCTTTGAAGTAGCTGCAAACGCACAGCTTGCAGAAAGGCAAAAGTTAAAGAATATTAAACCTAACTTATGCTGTAACTTCATCTTTTTCTACCTTTTCAGTTGGGTTTTCATTTTTTGCAGCCTTTGGTTTTCTACCTCTCGGTTTTGCTGTTTTTTTAGGTTCAACATCTAAAGCGACTTGTTCATTTTTTGATTCACTTTCAGAGTTTGTTGTGGCTTTTTCTTTTACGGATTTAGTCACACGAGGTTTTCTGCCTCTTGTTTTTGGTTCTTTTTTATCTTCTGCTTCTTTTTTTGTTTCAGGCTTAGAAACTTCTTCTATCTTTTCATTTTTAGTTTCAACAACCTCTTCAACCTTAGCAGGTGAATTTTCCGTTTTTATTTCAACATCAATTTTAGGTTCATTTTTTACATCGAGAGAAACAACTTCTTGTTTTGCCTCAACGGTGACTTCTTGAGGTTGAGTTTCATCTTTTAACGCTTCTTGAGGTTTCGGTTCAAAGCGTCTATTATTATTTTTGTTGAATCGTTGTTTATTATTTCGATTGAACGGTCTATCTTGATTTTGATTTTGTCTGTATTGAGTTTGTTCTTGTTGAGAAGTTTCAGTTTTTTCTGTCTTTTCAGTATTTTGCTCAGGATTTTGGTAATTAAACACCTTATTAAATTTATGAGCTTGATTTTTATTCTTAACTTGTTGAACAGGAACTTTTAATTTTGCAGCTTTTGCCTTGTACTCGCCTTCAGCAACAGAAGATGAGAAAGTCAAATCTTCAGGAAGCAAGCCAGAGCCACCGCAATGAGGACATTTTTTGCCGAAAATTTCCGCCAAAGCTTGCCCCTGTCTGTGTCTTGTAAGCTCTACCAATCCTAAATCCGAAAGCTGACCGACTTGAGGTTTTGCTTTATCATTTTCAAGAGCAAGTTCCATTTCTTCCATAATAGCAAGTTTGTCATTTCTGCTGTTCATGTCGATAAAGTCAATTATAATCATTCCGCCGATATTACGAAGCCTTAACTGACGTGCAATTTCGTGGACTGCTTCTTTATTCGTTTTCAAAATTGTTTCATCTTGTGTAGCAGAGCTTATAAACTTACCGCTATTTACGTCAACAACCGTTAACGCTTCTGTTGTTTGAATAAACAAATATCCGCCACAAGGAAGATTGACCTTCGTTTGAAGTGCTGTTTTTATTTCTTTTGCAACACCTGAAGCAACTAATAATGGTTCTGTACCCTTATAGACATTGAGCTCAATATTTTTTTTCATATTCCAGTTTTGCAAAATTTGTTGAGTTCTATGCATTGCAAAAGATGAATCCAAGACAATTTCTTTAACATCTTCGCTACAAGCTTCTCTCATGACTCTATACAACAAATCTTGGTCACGATACAAAAGGCTTGGAGCTTCATGGGTTTCAGCAGCGGTAATAATACCGTTCCATTTTTCCAACAATAATTCCAAATCTTCTTGAATATCAGCGTCAGGTTGATTTTCAGCTTCTGTTCTGACAATAACACCAACTCCGACAGGCTTTAGCAAACCGACAACAGATTTTAGTCTTGCACGTTCTTTTGACGAAACGATTTTTCTGCTGACATTCACGCCTGTTTCATAAGGCATAAGAACCAAAAAACGCCCCGGAAGACTTATTTGAGTAGTAACTCTCGGACCTTTATGTCCTGTAGGTTCTTTAACAACCTGTACTATAAGTTTTTGTTTCGGGGTTAATTTGTCTTTTAATGAACCTTTACCGATTGCATCATTTGCGTGCAAAAAGCCCATTTTGTCTGAACCTACATTAACAAATGCAGCATCAATACTTGGAAGAATGTTATCAACTGTCGACAAATAAACATCGTTCAACAGAATTTCTCCACGGTTAACAAAGAACTCACTAACCTTGCCGTTTTCCATTACGGCAGCGACATTGTCACGCTCCGCAATGATAATTGATTTAGCCATAAAATTTCCTTTTCAAATCTATAAAATCTCGTTTTAAATCTCGTTCAGATTTTCATCAAAAAATTTCGTTCTTTTTATCTTAAATTCGATTTCAGGACGGAACATTTTCAACACGACATCAGCTTTTACTGATGGTAAATCCGCATTTTGTCCAACTTTTAAAACCAACTGTATTTTGTCTTCAACAACATCAACTGATTTTATAGAAGGTTTAATGTTTACGAGTTTTGTAATACCTTTTTTATTTTTCTTCTCGATAATCAATTCGTCATCAGAAGAAATCTTATCTCTAATATACAACAATTCTTCCGATTTTAAAACACCTTTCTTTAAAGGTTCAACTTCATAAAGTGCCCACTGAGCAATTATATCAATGGATAAGACATCTTTATTTACTTTCTTAACATCTAACACTTTTATCGAATTAGGAAGTGCTTTTGTCATCAAATCACACATTTCCGCTTCTGATACATCATTATAGACATCAATATCAATCATCTCACAAGAGCTCTCGACGAAAATCGGAAGTGCTATCCCTAGTGAAATTTTAGGGGTAGGATTGAAACCTTGCGAAAATACCAAATCGAGCCCGCTTCTAAATAATGCTTTAATTAGCGTATTTTGCCAATCCAAATGAGAAAGATAACGCAAATTGTTTTCTTTCGACAATTTTATTCTGTATTTATGAGGCTCTTTTTGCTCGGTTGCTTCAATCATTTTTAATTTTGGCACATATTTTTCATCTACCACTTTATGGACTTTAAAGTTTTTGCAAACACCACAATTTACGCACTTAAATTCGCAAGGAATAGTATTTTCGGCGTTCATAGCTTTTTTGTATTCAGCCTTAAACCAATCTTTGTTAATTCCAACGTCAATTACGTCCCAAGGTAACTCTTCATCTAAATCATATTGTCTTTGAGCCAATTCATCCAATGAAATATTGCATTTTGCCGACAAATTATTCCATTGTTCAAAGTCAATGTTCTCGTCCCAAGTAGTCATATAAGCACCGCTTTTGTAGAGCTGATATATAAATTCGCATAAACTTTCATCGCCACGAGTTAATGCCGCTTCTACCTTTGAAACAAAGCGGGTATGATAATTAATCTTCACACCTTTTAAATGTTTTGTTTTCTCAAGCAAATAATTTATTTTATTTTTTATTGTTTCTTCACTGTCTTGAGAATGCCATTGGAACGGAGTAAACGGCTTAGGAACAAAAATCGAAATCGTGCAAGTTATTTTTATAACATCTTTTAGACCCAATTCATTTCGCAAAAGCTTTGAGCGATATTTTATCTTCGTCAAAAGTTCTGCCATTTCATCCAAATCTTCGTAAGTTTCAGTGGGCAGCCCCAAAATAAAATATAATTTAACAGAAGTAAATCCGTTTTTATAACAAGTGAAAATTGTGTCTAAAATTTGGTCTTCTGTCAAATTTTTATTGATTACATTCCTAAGCCTTTGACTACCTGCTTCAGGAGCAAGTGTAACTGTCGATTTTCTAACGCCTTGAACTAGATGAGCTAACTTCGCACTATATTTATCAATTCTTTGACTTGGAAGTGAGGCTGATACCTTCTTTTCATTGAGTTCGCAGGACAATTCCTCAATAACTTCCTCTATATTAGTATAATCATTTGAAGACAATGAAAGCAAGGAATATTCGTTATACCCGGTTTGCTTTACTGTTTTTTTAACTAAATCAATTATATCCTCAGCTTTTCGCTCCCTGATTGGCAATGTGACATGCCCAGGCTGACAAAAACGGCACATTCTGCCACAGCCTCGTCTAATCTCAATTACCGCCCTATCATGGACTGAACTTGAATAAGGAATAGGATTCGTAACAGGTGGATTATCGTTATCAAGCTGAACAATTCTCTTTCTGGTCTTATTATTGAGTTCAGGTGAATAAACACCTTCAAGCCCTGCTAAAGCAACAATTATGTCATGCCTGTTTAGATTTTTAGATTTCAACTCTTTATACAAAGACATCATTTCAATAATCAAGTCTTCGCCATCGCCAATCATAAACAAATCTATAAAATCAGACATTGGCTTCGGATTATACGAGCACGGCCCTCCGACAATAATTATTGGGTCATCATCGCACCTTTCTGAACGTTTTACGCCGATTTCAGCAAGATTAAGCATTTCGAGCATTGTGGGATAGGCTAGTTCATATTGAGCGGAAAAACCAATCATATCAAACTTTTTCAACTCTTTTTTTGCTTCAAGGCTATATAGCGGAATTTTTTTATCTTTTAAAATTTGACGATAGTCAAAATCCGGTGCATAAACTCTATCCGCCAAAAAATCCTCATGCCTATTGACGTCACCATACAAAATTCTTTGTCCCAAATTGCTGATGGCAATTTCGTATTTATCGGGAAATGCAAATGCAATCCTGACAGAAGTCGACTCCCAGTCTTTATTTACGCTCAAATGCTCGCCACCGACATATTGATATGGCTTATTTACATGATAAAGGCTACATTGAGCATCTATATTAAGTTCTAATTCCTTCTCTTGACAATTATCACACATTTTACGCTAAAGTTTCCGCGATATATTTATCTATCTCTATAATTTTTCCGTTTAATTCATTATTAGCAAATTTTGAAATAAATTCAATCAACTTATCATGTGGCACCTTGTAATTATAAAGAGCAACATGCGTACTTTTTTCACGCATTACCCTTATAATATATTCGCATTTTTCCGAATACTCAACCAAATGTTCCTCATTAAAAGGTCTACCGTTCAAATCTTTATCAAAACGAACATAGTTAAAACCCTTGAAATACTTAACCATATCACTCTCAGGCGATTCCGGAGCAATTTTCGATTTATTAAATATGCTAATTACTTTTTTATTAATAGTATCTGTCATACAAGTATTTAACAATAATTTTTTATTGCTGTCCAAAACTTTATTTTGCTTAATAAATCAATGAACTTTTAATAATTCTAAAATAGCAATATAATGCATTACGGCTCCCAAAATTACAAAAAGATGCCAAATACTATGCATATATCTACGTTTTGAAAGGTAGAACAAACTGCCTATTGAATAAACAATTCCGCCCCCTAAAAGCCACCAGACCACTTCATGAGATGTTGTAACCCATATTTTGTAAAACAAAAAAATCAAAAGCCAACCAAGCAACAAATAAAGCCCCGTGGATAAATATTTGAATTTCAAAGTCATGCAGGAATACACAATGCCTGTTATCGCCAAATACCAAATCATAGACATTACAGCAACTGAATGAGGAAACGGCAAAACAAGGAGTAATATTGGAGTATAAGTTCCCGCTATTAACAAAAATATAGCACTGTGGTCAATTTTTCTAAATACTTTTTTTGCAGTTTCATTAACCATTGCATGATACAAAGTTGATGACTGGAACAATATAAACAATGTCGCACCGAAAATAGCCGTACTTGAAGTCTCTAAAGCACTTCTTGACGCAGCAGCCAACATAACTATCCCATATATTGACAAAAGAGCACCTATCGCATGCGTGAATGCATTTGCAAACTCTTCCCCTTGCGTATATTTTATATTTTCGTCCATAAAATTCCTTTCACTTAACAATTTGATTGTACACCTATTTTCAATTATTACCAAATAAAAAAGCGACTCAATAAATTAAGCCGCTTTTTAAATATACTTTTTAATTATTATTTTTTTGGAGCTTCTTCTGCTTTTGGTGCTTCAGCTTTTGGTGCTTCTGCTTTTGGTGCTTCCGCTGCAGCTGGTTGAGCCGCTTGTGCTCCGCCTGTCATTTGAGCTAACTGTTCAGAAGCTTTCTTAGCTGCTTCTTGAACATTTGCATCTGAATCTTGTTTTGCTAAGTCGAAGATTTGACCTAATACAGGAGCATATTCAGGTTTAGCAATGTGTGACAATGAAGCTAATGCACTGACTCTAAGCAATGGATTCGGATCTGATTTTGCTGTTTGAACAACTTGTTCAATAGCCGGCAAATCTTTAATATCAAGTTTTGTTCCGTTTCTTTGTTCTACTTCAGAAGACAATAAGTTTTGTAAAAATGCTATTGTATACAATGAATATTGTTTATTTCTTTCAGCTGTTTCCATCGGAGTTATTGTGTTTGCTTCTTTTTGTTCAGCTTCACTTAATTGTTTTCCTGAAATTATATTTTGTCTTAATTCTAATTGTTTTGGTGTAGGACCTTGCAAACCTGTTGTATCTTTAGCGATTACGCCAAGTAATCCTTCCATAATTTGAGTATCCAACAATGCTGTAGCTGATTTAGGATCATTTTGTGTTAATTCAGCAATTTGTTCAATTGCAGACGCTTGATCATCTAAATTTTCTGAACGAAGTCTTGCATTAAAAGAAGGAACATCTATTCCACCTTTTTGGTCTGCAGGTTGCTCAACTTGTGGAGCGGCAGCAGGAGCTGCTGCTTGAGCCGGTTGTGCAGGTTGAGCTGGTTGAGCTGCTTGAGCAGGTGCTTCTTGAACTACAGGTTCAGGAGGTACTGCTTGTGGAGCAGGTGCTGCTTGTGCAACCGGTGCTGCCGGAACTGTTTGTGCAGGCATTGGCATATATTGTGCCGGCATTAATTGTGGAGCTTGGGTATGAGCTTGACCGTCTTTTCCTGCGTAAGCTTGCGGATTATAAATTTGAATATTTACTGCATTTGCTTGTGAGCTAGGTTGATATGATTGTGATTGAGGGTATTGATAGAAATTTGAACTCGGATAATTATAATAACCTCCTTGCACCGGTGCTTGTTGTGTTTCTGCTTGAGGTGCTGGTGCCAATTGAACAGGTTGTTGTGCAACTTGTGGTGCAATTCCCTGTGGATACTGACTATTTGGTGCTTGGATCATTTCGTTCCCCTTTATTTACTAAATTACTTTACTTTTTAATTTGGATACTTATTAAATAACCGTGAGAAATAATAATTGCCATGATTTTTTACTTATTTCTAATGACAAATATCTCAAAACCATTGCGACACAAAGACTATAAGCCAATTAAATTCAAATTTACAATTGTTAATATTAATAATCTTTTATGTTTATTCCCTCATGTTTTCTATGCTTCATGTTCCCATCTGGCTTGCTTTTTAACCTGCACAACGGTTATTTTTCTTTTTTATTGTTTTTTTACATATTACTTTTCGGATTTTTACCGGTTTTGCCCTTGCTATAAAGCCACTTATTAAGAAATATAATAAACATTTCTATTTATATATTTTTTTTGTGGCATTCATTCTTCTTTTAATATATTATGCTATTATATAATTGGGTATCGGTTTTATAATAATCATGAACTTGAAAACAGAGTCTACTTCTAAAAAATTTAATATCAAAGATTATATGGAGCTCATTGAAACTCTAGCTAAAGTCGAGTATAAAAAGCTCTCGTCTAATCATTTGATGGAATTTTCAGAACTTGTAAATATTGGCACACAAGTCATTCACAAGTTGTGCTCAAATGTTGATGAAAATACCTACAATAAATCTTACCTTTCTACAGCTATAAAATGGGCTATTCGTAACGAAGTTCGCAGACGTTACAAATGGTATGTATTAAAAAATAAGCGTGAAACAGGACTTCTCGATGCTGAAAATCCAACAGCAGTTAGAGAGGCTGTTTACAAAACTATACTTTCTATCGACGAACTCGCTGAAGGTGAATCTCCTACACAAATTAAAGACTCCAAAAGAACTCCTGAAGAAAAAATAGTTTTTCATGAACTCAGCGAAAGTATCAAAGAAGCCATCAAAAAATTACCTCCGAGAGAAAAAGAACTAATTGAATGCAAATTCTACAAAGATAAAAAACTTCGTGAAATTGCAGAAGAATTCAACCTCTCTCCGTCAAGAATTTCTCGTATTATTCAAGCCGGTTTGAATAAAATCAGAAAAGAATTAGTTAAACAAAATTTAGTATAAATTTAATATAAATTAATTTTATTTTACGCATACGATATTCTTGTTATTTATCTTCAATTTTGCCGGCATGTGCATACAGGGGAACCATCTTCTCCTTTGGCTCGTATGTTCCCTTTAGCAAACGGCATTTCGGTCTTGCTATTCGCATGCCCTACAGCCTCTGCAGCCATTCAATCAGGGGCAATCTGCTCGCACTCCTCGCAGTTTCCCTTTGCTTCGCGTTCGCTGTCTTGAACTCTAGCACTAAACGGCATTTCGGTCTTGCTCTTCGCAAGCCCTACAGCCTCTGCTCGCGTTCGCTAAAACATGCCCTTTTTCCAGAATTTATACGCTATTATTACCGACAAAATGCACGCTGCTACGACAATAATCGCAAATCCATGCGGATGATTTGTCAACGGCACATTTACATTCATACCCCAAAAACTAGACAACATCGTCGGTACCGCCAATATAATCGTTATTGATGTCAAAAATTTCATTACGATATTCAAATTATTTGAAATAATCGACGCAAAAGCATCTATCATACTCTCTAAGATGTTCCTGTGCATTTCAACCATATCAAGTGCCTGTTTGTTCTCGATAATAACATCTTCCAATATATCAACATCTTCTTCCTGCAACATAAATAAATGCTGTATTACAGGATTGTTTTTGAGTCGCATTAACTTTTCAAGAACTATTCCATTGTTCTTTAATGCCGTTGTAAAATAAACTAAACTCTTTTGCATCTCAAACAGCTGAAAAAGAGCTTTATTCTTCATCGTTTTTTGTAAATTTACTTCTATCTTTTCCGTCCGCTTATTGATAAATTCTAAATATCTTAAATAAAATTTTGATGAACGGAATAATATTTGAAACAAAAACTTTTCAGCCTTATTCGTATCAAATAATTTTTCAGTATCTTGGTTATAAAAAGACAAAACTTTATTATCAGAAAGACTTACCGTTATCATATAATCAGGCGTCAAAATAACCCCTAGTGGCAATGCATCAAAATTGTCTTCATCCTCCATTATCGGTATATTCGTGATGATTAACATTATATTGTCATCAATCTCTATACGCGAACGTTCTTCAACGTCCAACGCATCCCTTAAATAATCAGCATCAATATTGATTTTCTTGGCAACTTCCGTAATCTCATCGGTCGTAGGCTTTATCAGGTTAATCCAAGAACCCTCCTCTATATTATTAAGAGAAAGTTCTACAAGCTTTGAATCTTTTGTCTTTAGTATTTTTAGCATAATTGTACGACCTTTGCCTGAACATTATAACTTGCACAAACGAAAAAATAAATAATTTCAAATATAAATTTTTTAAACAAAAAGTTCATATTTCTGTTTTTATACAAAAACTTTTATAGTATATTGAGGGTGAGTATCTAAAATTGCTAATGATACTTAAGAATATGTATAATTGGAGGAATTTCAATGGCAAAATTAAATTTATTGGCTTATATATTACCGCCTGATGACAAAACTTTTTACATTTTATTTGAAAAAAGTACTCACGTTTGTAAAAAAGCTGCTACTTTGTTTGACGAAATCGTCGAAAAAGGCGTTTCTGACGAAAGAATTATTAAAGCTAAACAATACAAACATACCAGCAACGATTTGATTAAAGAAACTTTAACAGAATTGAATAACACTTTTGTAACACCGATTGATAGAGAAGATATACAGCTTATCGCTACTTTATTGAATAAAATTACTAAAAAAATCGTCAAGGCAAGCTTAAATCTGAGAGTTTACAGACTTGAAAACAACACAGAAAATGTCGTTGCTCAAGCAAAAACCTTATTGCAAGCAGCTGAAGAACTTGATTTAATTATCCACAAATTCAAAAAAGTAAGCTCTATTAAAGAAATGACTGAAAGTAATTTGAGAATGAAAGATATCGAATCTCACGGCGACGAAATTATGTTTCACGCTATGGACGCTTTATTCTCAGGTGGCTTTGATGCTTTGAACGTTATCAAACTAAGAGACATCCACAAAGATATCGAAAACGCTTTGGATACTTGCTATTCCGTATCTGATAACGTCGTAAATATTGTATTAAAACAAAGTTAAAGTTAGGAAGTACAACAATGACATTCGCATTAATATTATTAATACTGGTTGTACTTGCAGCATTAGCTTTCGAGTACATAAACGGCTTTCACGATTGTGCAAACGCTATCGCAACAGTAGTTTCAACAAGAGTGCTAAGCCCGAAACAAGCCGTTTTATTCGGAGCTACTCTTGAGTTTGCGGGAGCTCTAACTGGAACTCACGTAGCCCAAACGATTGGCTCAGGAATTATCGACGGACCTTCTATCACTCTTCAAGTTATTTTATGTGCCCTTTTGGCAGCTGTTTTATGGAATTTATTCACTTGGTATCTTGGCTTACCTTCAAGCTCATCTCACGCTTTAATAGGTGGTCTTTTAGGAGCTTCCATTGTCCATGCCGGTCCCGGGGTAGTACAAATCAAACACCTTTTAGATAAAGTTATCATACCAATGTTTACATCTCCGGTTCTCGGTTTTTCGGTTGGTTTCTTATTTATGTTGTTTTTACTTAGGATTTTTTACAAATCAAATCCTGACATGATTAACAAAAGATTTAGAAAATTACAACTTTTATCTTCCGGCTTAATGGCGTTAAGCCATGGCTCAAACGACGCACAAAAGACTATGGGTATAATAACATTATCACTTCTTGCCGGGGGTGTATTAAAAGCACCTGCTGACGGACATTTCGAAATACCTATTTATGTAATTATGGCGTGTGCTTTTATGATGGCAATGGGAACAATGTCCGGTGGATGGAAAATCATCAGAACAATGGGACACAAAATTATAAGACTTAAACCTATTCATGGTTTTGCCGCTGAAACTTCTGCTGCGTCTATAATTTTAACAGCTTCTCACTTCGGTATTCCATTAAGCACGACCCACGTTATTTCAACTGCGATTATGGGCGTAGGCTCCACAGTAAGAGCTTCTGCCGTAAAATGGGGAATCGTTGGAAACATCGTTTGGGCTTGGGTTTTAACAATCCCATCTTGTATGATTGTTTCATCTGTATTATATGCACTTTTGAGAAATGTTCCTCATTCATAAAATATTATATAAATATTTTTATTAACTTAAAGAGCTCTGATAAAACAGGGCTCTTTGTTTACACTTCGTATTGTTCTATTGAGGCTTTTCCTTCAGGGTGTAAAATAGAATTATTATGAATCACGAAATTTTACAAGCTTTTATATTGCAGTTTACCGCACTATTTTTTACAATTGATGCAATCGGATTAATTCCGATTTTTATATCATTGACTTCTGATTATACAGAACAAATGAAAATCAAAGTTATAAAAAAAGGCGTATCTACAGCATTTGCAGTTTTATTGTTCTTCGCACTGTTGGGAACTCAAGTTCTTAATCTTTTCGGCATCACAATAGGTGCCTTTAGAATAGCGGGCGGTATCTTATTATTGATATTAGCAATTGAGTTGGTTTTAGACAAACCGAATGCACCTACATCTTGCGACCCTGATGATGACTTAAAAAGCATGGATATTTCAGTTTTTCCGCTGGCTGTTCCATTACTATCAGGACCAGCTTCCATTTCAATGCTAATTATGTTTATGAAACAAGCTGAGCATAATCTTTTTAAACAAACTTTAACAATGACAGCTTTGTTTGTAAATATGGTGCTTTGTCTTATAATTTTGCTCTTTGCATCTAATATTTGCAAGGTATTGGGCAAAACAGGTATAAACATTGTAAACAGAATTTTCGGTATAATTCTTGCAGCGATGGCATGCCAATTTATTATCAACGGATTGATTGATGCGTTTAACATAAAAGAGATTATGGACGCTTTGCAAATTCATGTTATGCAATAATGTATCTAATTGTAAACCATTCAAACCCTTTTATAATAAGGTTTTTTGATTTATATTAAACATAAAAACTTTGTTTAACTTAAAGTTTTTACGACTTAATCCGATTATTAAAATATAAAAGTACAGGGAAAGTTATACGAGGAAAATTATGTCAACATCAATCATTGAATATCCTGCTGTTATTTATCAAGGTTTAAGAAACCATGTATATATAGCCAATTGTTTTATCAAAAATTTGGTAGCATACGGTCACTCTGCGGCTGAAGCTATCGAAAATCTTGAAAAAACGCTCGAAGAAATGCATCAGGACTACATTGTAAAAGTAAAGCCTATGAACGGACTTGTGGTCGACAGAAGATAATGAACGAACTTAACATTAGAAACTACGCTCATCTCGGCGATGCCGTCTATGAAGTCTACATTAGAGAAAAAGTAATTTTACATACTTCAAACTCAAAAAGACTTCACGATTTTTCCGTCAAATTCGTTAACGCCGAATTTCAAACCCATCTACTGGAAAAAATTTCTGATAATCTTACCCCTGAAGAACACGAACTCGTAAGACGGGGACGGAATATCCCAACATCATCAGCCAGAAGAATAAATAAAGCTCTCCACTCTCAAGCTACCGCTCTTGAGGTTCTGCTCGGGTACAACTACCTCCATAACAAGCCTCGATACCAAGAGCTTTGCAAAATTATGGATAACGAAATTATTTTTGAATAAAAATCCAAAAAATCACGAAACAAGCCTGTCTGCGTGACTTTTTGATATTCATTTTTTGCTCAAATATATCGGATAAAAACCTTGTAAATAACTTATTTTTGCGATACATTATTCCTGTATTCGTACAAAAATTAGGAGAACTCTTATGAGCGAAAGAAAACTCGTCGGAACAGAAGAAATGTTCAAAAAAGCCCTAGCAGGAAAATATGCTATCGGTGCTTACAATGTAAACAACATGGAAATTCTACAAGGTATCGCAGAAGCTGCTGAAGAAACCAGATCACCTATCATTCTTCAAGTATCAGCTGGTGCAAGAAAATATGCTAACCAAACTTACCTTATCAAATTAGTCGAAGCTGCTTTGGCTACAACTACAGTTCCTATCGCACTTCACCTTGATCACGGTGCTGATTTCGAAATCTGTAAAGCTTGTATCGATGGCGGTTTCTCATCAGTTATGATTGATGGTTCAAGATTCCCATTGGAAGAAAATATTGCTATCACTAAAAAAGTTGTTGAATACGCTCACCAAAGAGGCGTTTCTGTTGAAGCTGAACTTGGTAAACTTGCCGGCGTTGAAGACGCTGTTAAAGTTCATGCTAAAGATGCTACTTACACTGACCCTGAAGAAGCTGCAAGATTTGTTAAAGAAACAGGTTGTGACTCTTTAGCTATCGCTATCGGAACTTCTCACGGTGCATACAAATTCAAAGAAGAACCTCAACTTGACTTTGAAAGACTTGCTGCTTGTAAAAAAGCTGTTAATGAAGCTGTCGGCTACGATTTCCCAATCGTTCTTCACGGATCTTCTTCAGTTCCTCAAGAATTAGTTGAAAAATGCAACAAATTCGGCGGTCAATTACCTAACGCTAAAGGCGTTCCTGAAGATATGCTTTCATTCGCTTCTAAGAATGGCGTTGCAAAAATCAATATTGATACAGACTTAAGACTTGCAATGACTTCTACTATCAGAGAATTCTTCATTGAACATCCTGAAAAATTCGACCCTCGTGAATATATGGGTCCTGGTAGAACTGCTGTTAAAGAACTTGTTAAACACAAAATGCAAGTTTTAGGTACAGCCGGTCACGCTGATGACTAATTAGTACCAATATATATACCTAAAATAGAGCAACGATATGAGGTCGGGGCTCTATTTTTTTTGTATTATTGGAATTGTACTATATTATTGGAATGGGTTAATGTTTAAATATTTTTACGAATCTTTTTTTGTTACAATCGTCGGGTTTATTCTCGCTTTTTTATGGGGCGAACATTTAAAACCCGGGGGTGGGGCTTTGGCTCTTTTCATTGTCGGCTTTTTAGCAATTCTTGAAATAACACTATCCTTTGACAACGCTGTCGTAAACGCAATGAAGCTTGAAAAAATGTCAAAAAAATGGCAACACAGATTTTTAACATGGGGTATTTTAATTGCCGTTTTCGGAATGAGATTCCTATTCCCTGTAGTAGTTGTTGCTTGTTTTGCACATATCTCACTTTTAGAAGTTACGAAACTTGCTCTTTACAATGTTGATAAATATGCTTATTACTTGCATATCGTGCACGCTCCGCTTGTCACATTCGGCGGTGCTTTCTTGATGATGCTATGTATGGCTTATTTCTTTAACAAAGATAAAACTACGCATTGGATTTGCTGGCTTGAAAGACCTATTCTTCAATGCAACCATATCAAATATGTAGATATTATTTTTACATTATTGGCAATAATCATCACTCAAGCTATTGTCCCGGTTGAGCAAAAACTTCCCGTAACCATAGCTGGGCTTGTCGGAGTCATTTTATATCTCGTTATAGACAGCGTTAGTAATGCTTTAGAATGTTATGCTGAAAAAAAAGCAGCATTAACCGGAAGCCTTGCCAAACTTGGTTTTATCGGATTTTTATATTTGGAACTCATTGACGCATCTTTTTCTTTAGATGGTGTTTTAGGTGCATTTGCAATAAGCAAAGATATAGTTATAATAACTATAGGATTAGCGATAGGAGCTATGTTTGTAAGGTCTTTGACTCTATTTATGGTAGATATGAAAACATTACAAAAATATTGTTATTTAGAACACGGTGCACATTGGGCAATTGGTTTTTTGGCATTAATAATGTTCTATTCTACTGTCCATGAAGTCCCTGAGGTTATAACAGGCGGAATCGGATTAGTAATAGTTTCAGCTGCTTTCATCAGCTCTGTCAAACGAAACAAATCAATTACGAATGATGACTAAAAAAAGCACAATAAGCTTCAAATGCCTTATAATACTCACTAAACAAATTGCCTGTTTCTCTTGCCTCAACTTCTAATTTATTTGAGGCATAATAGCGTTGAGATGTTGAATACGTACGATAGGCATCTATATAATTTTCAGACATTTTGTGTTCCGATTTATATATTGCATGAGTTTTTCTATTTATTGTCTTATTAAAACTTTTGACAATCGGTGATTTATTTGCAAGATATCTGCTATTAGCTTCTTCTGTAATCAAACGCTGAATTCTAGGCGATGCTTCGCCGTTTGAAAGCAAATGATTTACATCGACTCTAACGTTTGCTTCAGCTATAGCTTTTCCGTATTCATCTATACCTTTTGCCCTAATCAAAGTATTGGTCTGAGCACAATGTTTGAGCTCGTGGGCTATTGTCGCAACAGCTTTTTCTCGAGATTTGTTTTTAACCCTCTGTTCAGAGATAATTATCCTATTTTTAGTCGGAATATATTCGCCACATACATTCGGAGGCATTCTTTTTATTTTGATATTGGAAGGAGCTCCATCTACTCCCATATACTTGACTAAACCTTTATATATCCTTGAAACAAAGTTCTTTCCATTTTTATTTTTCGATTTAGCAAAAATAACTTTTACATCAAAAGGCATAGCTGACCAAGTTGGGTTGAAAAATTCAGGTGAGGTTTTGGACACAAAAGATTTAGCCACAGCCTTTGTCATCGGGGCTTTTTCAATAAGATTAGGAATAATATTATTTATATTCAAAAAAACTCCTTATCTCATAAATTCTGAAAAATACTTTGTAAAAACATTATAATAATTTTCAACCGCTTCACCGATTGAGCGAGCTTCAACCTCTAAAAAGTTGTCTAAATAAGCTTGAAAGCCTTCTGCGGTATCCTTAGAATGCGGATTAAAATGAGTAGGATTCTCTATTATTGCATCGTAATATCTATCTAAATTACGAATATCTTTTTTAGATTCAGGTTTAATTGGATTTTCTATAGCTTTTTTATATGCTCGTTTAAGTTTTAATTCAAAAATTTCTCTAAATTCTTCATACTTTGCTTGAGCCATTCTTTGAGTTTTAGGAGGAGGAACCAGTCTTTGAACCTTTTGCTCAGCAAGCATTGAGGCAACTTCCTCTACTCCATATCTGGTGCTTGCAACCATTTCATTGTATTGAGCACAATGAGTAAGCTCATGCCCAATTGTACGTATTTGTTGCGATTTGGGCTCTGAGATTAAACATCTTTCTGATAATTTTATTTTATTGCTTAAAAAAGAATGAGAGCCCATTTTTAAACCGCTCATTTTTTCTATTTTGATTTTTTTCGGGGCATATCCGCCCATATCCATAAGCCCGACTAATTCCTTATAAGCACCTTTTACAAAGGCTTTTCCGGTTTTATCATTTATTTTTACAAAGGATTCTTTCATCTCATCAGGTATTTTTTTCCACGCAGGAGCACAAATTACAGAGTTTGCCTCTTTTACAAGTTTTTTAGCTCTGGAAGAAGATACCGGAGTTATATTTGTAATAAATTGTGCTAACCTATTTACTTGCATAGAACCTCCGTTGTACTTGCAATATTTACAAATAATCTGATTATGTGAAATTGCCTAAATTCACAAAAATGTTAAATGTTGTAAATAGTCTGCTTTAATTGTAAAATACATGCAGACATTAAAATGAGGATTTTTACTATGAAATTAATGGAAGGTAAAAAAGGGGTTATTTTCGGAGTTTCTAATACTCACGGAATAGCTTACGGAATTGCAAAACAACTTTTTGAAGCAGGTGCTGATATTGCATTTACATACGCTGGGGACCCTATGGAAAAAAGGGTTAGACCAATCGCTGAATCAATGAATGCTAAAGTCATTTTGCCTTGTGACGTAACAAAAGAAGAAGAAGTTAAAGCTGTTTTTGACGAACTTGAAAAAGTTTACGGAAAAATTGACTTTGTTGTTCACGCAGTTGCTTTCGCTAACAGAGAAGACTTAACAGGTGAATTCATAAATACTTCTAAAGATGGTTGGAACTTGGCTCTTGGAATCAGCTCTTACTCTTTAGTAACTTTGGCTCGTAACGCACAACCTATTATGAACGAAGGCGGCTCAATGCTTGCTATGACATATTTGGGTGGAGAAAAAGTTGTTGCCAACTACAATGTTATGGGAGTTGCTAAAGCTGCTTTAGAATCCTCTGCAAGATATTTAGCTGAAAACCTAGGAAAATTCGGCATTAGAGTAAATTGCATTTCGGCAGGTGCCGTCAAAACCTTGGCTGCGAGCGGTATCGGTGGCTTCGGCAAAATGCTTAAAGCTGCAGTTCTTAAAGCTCCTTTAAAAAGAAACGTTACTCTTGATGATGTCGGAAAAACAGGCTTATACTTATTGTCAGACCTTTCATCAGGCGTTACGGGCGAAGTCGTCCACGTAGATTGCGGTTGCCATGCGGTATATGCTTCTGCTGAAGAAATGGACGCTCTAACCAGAGAATAAGATTATCAATTTTAATCCAGAAGATAAAGCACCATCAAAAATGGTGCTTTGTTTTTTCTACTCAATACGGTTGTATTGTTTTTTGTTTCTATTTTTCCATTATATCGTTTATTGTTTTTGGCACCTCGTTCAAGGAGGTGGGCTCTTCTGTTGAAGAAATCATCGGTGCAAAATTTTTCAAAGTAAGCATTTTGTTTATTTGTGAACTCAAATTTGCAAAACTCATATCCTTTGAATCCAAATTTTGTATAGCACGTTCTTTAACAAACATGATTATGGTATTTAAGATTTCAAGCAACATTTTTTTACTTATATGAACAAACTCATAATCCTCAAATACCTCCATAAGATAAGAATATGTATCCACTGCCTCATAAGAATTTATTGTTTCTATTTTTTCTCTTATCAACAAGTCCTCAACATCAGCCTCAACTATCCTTTTATAATAGGAAGAATATCTATAAATATGCTTTAAAATCTGCTCATTATTTTTATATCTGCTGATACTTAGAAAAAAAGACTTAAAGTCATCAAATAGTTCATGTATTTTGGATACTTTGCCATTGTTTTGAATAGTCAAATAATCTATCAAAAAAGGAACTTCCAATTCACTTAAAGCAACTTCCATCCCGAGCCAATAAGTATTATATATGTGCATAAGTCCTTTTGATTTCAACTTATGACGCACAAAATCTCTAATACAATCAAGTTGGATTGCTGTTTTTTCCTGCAATATTTTATCCATTCCATCATTGTAGTCTATGTTACTTTTAAACACAAAATAGTTAAGAAGATTTAAATATCTATGCATTTACTCGGACTTTAACGGCTCAAACGCTATAATATAATCATCACAAATACACATTGTATCTTTGTGTAACTGCTCTTTTGCTCCGTCGTTATATTCTATTTTTACATCACTTAACGAAACAATATAATCATCAGAAAATTCATCGTCATAACAACCTGTCGCACAAAACTTAGGAGTACAAACCATAACTCTATTCATGCACTTTTTTTCGATAACCTTTTTGATTTTTTCTGCTTTTTTCTTCATATATACCTCCCTTAATAGATATAAATTAGCAAAATTAAGCGAAATATTTCAGCACCAAAAAGATTAAGTAAACTATTTATATCCTCTATAACCACTTGTGCAATGGGGATTTTCAACATTCTTCATAAAATAAAAACAGTATTAAATAAGAGGATATTTTTATGACTGAAAAAATGACAGCACCTAAAAAATTTTTTAACCTTGTTTTATCAGAAGGCATACTACTGATTATACTGGGTATGTTGATTATCATACTTCCGCAAATAACGACTTTTGCACTGGCGATTTTGCTAAGTGTTGGTTTAATATTAATTGGGATTTATAAATTTATAAATTCTATTATGTTGCGACATGCAATACAAAATCCTTGGCTTTCAATGATTATAGCTCTCATAATGATAGCCGGCGGTCTTTATTTGACGGTAAATCCGTTTTTTAACGTATTCGTTTTAACATTGACTATCGGCATTTATTTTATTCTTGAGGGAATAAACTCAATAAGTATCGCCATCAGCCAAAAAGACTTCGTAAACTATTGGTGGCTGGCTCTGGTTGGAGCGTTAGTTCAATTCGTACTTGCATTCATTATTATATTCGGGCTTCCTTATACAGCTTTGTGGACAATAGGAATACTTATCGGTGTAAATATGTTATTTAGCGGTTTGACCTTAATCTCACTATATATGGGAACGAAAGAAATAGAAAAAAACATGGAATAATATTTTTAATTCAAAATTGAAGCCGCTCATTGCGGCTTCTTTTGAATATTATAAATTTTCTGAATATATATCTATATTTTCATCATTTACTTGCTCTAAAAAGTCAACCCAAGAAGTATAATATTGCTCCAAAATATCTATATATTCGTATTTAATTTCCATATCAGATTGCCCCATGACTATAACGTTTGTCAATGTAGTTTTACCTTGTTGATAGCTGGATTTTGTTCTTTTCATCAAATTAACAGACTTGTTATACATACTATCATCATAATAATTCAAATTTATTTTTGCGGTTACAAATTTATCGTAAGCAATTTTCAAATCGGCTCTAGCATTATTTTGCACAGTTTTATAATTCAATTCCGCTTGTTCAAGCTTCATTTTTGCATTTTTAACCTCTGGTCTATACGTATAGAGAACAGGTATATTAACCAAAGCACCACCCAAATATGCTCCTGAAAGATATCCATCACCTTGCGTATGGGAGGCAGGCTGATAGCTGTAACCTCCGGATAATTCAAGATCAGGAATACTTTGATGTTTGATAACAATCAAATCTTTTTTAGCCACCTCAATCTGCTGTTTTGCAATCCTAACATCATATCTTTTTTGCATTGCTCTTTCGCATATTTCGTCAAAAGAAGCAATTTTTTTCTTAGGATCAGGAGTCATCAAATCAACGAAATCAGAATGAGAGTCGATTATTTCGTCATTGATATCATACTTTGTAGAAAAGCCTATATTTAAAGCTTTATTAAATGCATCCTGTGAAGCCTTAACTTGGGTTTCAGCGACGTTATAATTAGTGACAAGTTTCGACCGCATCATCTCTGCTTGTAGCAATTCGAGTTCAGGAGCCAATCCAACGTCAACCCTCTTTTTAGCCATATAAAATATATCATTGAGTGATTGTTTTTGTTCTTTGATTACAGAAAATTTTGTCTTTGCCGCTAAATATTCAATATAAGAGCGTCTTACGTCCATTTTTACATCAAAAATATCTCTATCTGAGGTTTCTTTAACCAATTCCAATCTGGATTTTTCCAAATTTTTCCTGACACCTCTTTTTGCGATTTCAATCCCTTGAATAGCCCCCATTTGTTGGGGATTGCCTTCTCCTGCTTTACCATAATTGTAAAACATTGTAAAAGCGGGGTTTTGGAGCCGATTTGCAGATTTTATGTTGTTTTTTTGAATATCAATCTCCAATTTTGAAGAATGAATATTCAAATTTTTATTAACTGCAAGTTCAATTGCTTGAGCAATTGTCAGCTTTTGACTTTGAGTTTCTTGAATTGCAAAAGCGGGCAGCCCCAATAGCAAAATAAATAATGTTGTCGCTAATAATTTTCTCACGTGTAAACTCCACTAACGATATAATAATAGTAAACCTTAATTTGGAAATTTTGTAAACTATTTTTGTTATCTAACAGAAATAAAAAACACATAAAACTTACAACTAAAAAAGAGCCTTGAAAAGCTCTTTTAAAATGGTACCCCCAAGCAAATTCGAATTGCTGTCTACACCGTGAAAGGGTGTTGTCCTAGGCCTCTAGACGATGGGGGCTCAATTGACTGTATGAATAATATATCTAAAGCAAAGTCTATTGTCAACTGTTTTGTAGTGTTAAATTTTCTAACAATTTTTTTAATTCATTTTTGGATTTGTGTTTTGAAGCAAATATAACAACCTTGCCGGCGAGTTTATTTTCAATATAAACAGGAATTTGAGGGAGTTTTATAGAAATATCAAATCGAGAAATTATAAAATCGACATCATCAAGGACTAATTTTTTCTCATCATATTTTTCCTCAATCATCAACCCGACAGAGATGGTCTGTGGCAATATATGGCGAGCTTCTTTTATTGAAATATCATCTTTTTGTAAAACAACACCATCTACTTCGATTATTTGAGCTATATCAAGCCTTCTGTTTATCAAAAACAAAACATCATAAACTGCACATAGGTTTTGAATTTTTCGACATATATTTATAAAAGCAAAATCAGAATATTCTGCTTGAAAAAACGAAACAACATTTACACCACTCTCAATAGCAAATGCGATATAATTCAGGATTTCATCTTCTGACAAAAAATCAAAATCATAAACTATAAAAAAGATATTTCTATCTTTAAATTTAATTTTATTTATATCCAATTTTTATTTCTCTAAAAATATGCCTACTTGATTATATAACAACGGTACTTGTTTTTTCCACTAAATCGATTTAATTTTTCCATATAGACCTATTGATTCGAGAGGGGTTATGAGAAAAAAATACAAAGAAATGAACACGTCTGAACTTGTTCACCTTGCCCAAAAAGATAACTATATCGCTCTTGAAGAGCTTATCAGACGTGAGCAAAAGAACATTTATGCGGCTTTTTATTATCTTGACCCCAACAGAGAAAACCTCATGGACTTAACGCAAGAAGCATTGTTAAGAATGTCGAAAAATATTAAAAATTTAAAAAATCCAAAAATGTTTAAATCTTGGCAAGGTCAAATCATCTCAAATCTTTTCTATGATGAACTCAGAAAAAAGCAAAAAACTCCACGCCTTTTGTACCTGGATGAAACGTGGGACAACGAAGAAAACAGCTCACCCGTGCATGCAATTAAAGACAAAAAAGCTACGCCTGCGGAAAACTCAATGGCACACGAATTGAATGATATTATCAAAGAAAAAATAAACGAACTACCGGAGCAATTCAGGTTTGTTATCGTACTAAGAGAAATTCAAGGGTTAAGTTATGACGAAATAGCAAAAATAACAAAAACCAGTGTAGGCACGGTAAAGTCAAGAATAGCAAGGGCTAGAAGCAAGTTGCAAGAATATTTAAAGCCCTATATTGCTTAAGAAAGGAAATGTTGTGGACAACAATATCTGTAAACAAGTCAACTCTATGATTTCACTCTATATAGACGGAAAGCTCAATGACGAGCACAAACAAATTGTTGAAAAACACTTTGAAGAATGTCCCAAATGCTTTGAAAAATATAAAGCAATGAAAGAAGTTGTCGAAAATTTAAAATTATCTTACGAAAGATTACTCAACGAATTTGAAGCAATGGAAAATGCAAATCTATTTAACATTCGTGAATATGAAAGGTTTTCGGACAATCTTTCAGCCTATATGGATAATGAATTAAGCTACGAAGAAAGTGTTAAATTCAGAAAATATCTTTTAAAATCCAAAAGTGCCAGGAACGATTTAACAACAGCCTACAAGGTCAAAAACGCAATGCAAGACACAATTTTGGCAAACTATCTTGATAATCAGTTTGATTTTTCAAAAAAGATTGTTACTCAATTAAAAAAAGAAGACAAAAAATATTTGCTCAAAACCTATACCAAAGCTGCTATTATAGCTGGTCTACTACTTTTTTCAACAGCAACCATAATGATTTCGGCACACAAACAACATGGCTTGCCAAATTTCAAAATGCATAAAAAGCTCTACTATGTTGAACACATACTTGAACCTTTGGCGGATAAAGCTTTTGCGGAAATGAACGGTTATTGATTTCGTTTTTTGACCGTTTTTAAAATATCAACAATTCTTGAACACGCTTTTCCATCACCATAAGGATTTATGGCTTCAGACATTTTTTTGTATTCAGCTTCATCAGATAAAAGTTTTTGAGTTTCCTCAACAATTTTATCCTTGTCAGTTCCGACAAGTTTAACAGTGCCATATTCAATAGCCTCGGGACGTTCAGTCGTATCTCTCAAAACCAAAACAGGTTTACCTAAAGAAGGAGCTTCTTCTTGGACTCCACCTGAATCTGTCAATATAATATGTGCTTTTTTCATTAATGACGCAAACGGAGCATAATCAAGAGGCTTGATTAAATGGATTCTGTCTTTTCCATCAAGCAACTCATAAACAGGCTTTTGGACATTCGGATTCAAGTGGACCGGATACACGACCTGAATATCTTTATTTTTATCAACCAATTCTAAAATAGCTTTGCAGATATTTTTGATAGGTTCTCCAAAATTTTCACGTCTATGAGATGTCAACAATATTGTTTTCAAGTTCTTATCAAGAGTAAGCCCCTCAATTTCGACATCTTTATTCGATACTGTGTATAAAAGTGCGTCAATAACCGTGTTACCGGTTTTATAAATATGTTTATCAGAGATATTTGATTTAATCAAATTTTCACAAGATTTTTCAGTAGGAGCAAAATGGTACTCACAAACTGCGTCAGCAAAAACTCTGTTAATTTCTTCCGGAAACGGATAATACTTATCAAAGGTTCTTAATCCTGCTTCAACATGTCCAACGGGAATTTGGGCATAAAAAGCAGATAAAGCTGCCGCCATAGAAGTTGTCGTATCACCATGAACCAAAATAATATCAGGATTAACTTTTTCATAGACTTCTTTTGTTTTCAAGATTACACTAGTTGTCAAAGTCCACAAATCTTGATTTGCCTTCATTATATCAAGGTCAAAATCAGGAGTTATTTCAAAAAGCTCTAAAACTTGGTCTAACATTTGGCGATGTTGTGCCGTAACACAAACAATACTCTCTAGCTCATCGGGATATTTTTCAATCTCTTTGACAAGGGGAGCCATTTTTATTGCCTCAGGGCGGGTTCCAAATACTGTTAATACTTTTATTTTGCTCATTTTGATTTCACCTTAAAGATTTCTTAACTCTATTTTAGTATTTAAATATATTAAGTCTACCCCAAGATAATTGTTTTTATCTCATGAGGAACAAATGTCAAATTAGCAGGTATTTCTTTCAAATTTTCTTCAAGAGGATTGGACGCATATAAAGAGTTGTAGCTTAAATCTGTTTTGATAGAGGTTTTAATTTCTTTGTCTGATACATTGACAAGCCTAAAAGCAAGATTTTTATCTTTAGTATTTTTAATAGCGTAAACCAATACATTGTCATCTGAAATTTCTATTATTTTTAGTCCGGAAAAATCAGCAAATACAGGGACAATAGCCCCATAGAATTCTTCAGCTTGCTTATAGAGTTCAAAAGGTTTTTCGACAAAAGATATAGCAATTTCGGCAGAATTATCACCAAATGATTGAAGCTCCGGACATTCCAAAGGCGGTCCGGCAGGAGTGCCTCTCGTAGGATTTTTAGGATTTGAAATAACACCCGTAGCTCTGAGCAAAGTAATGGATAGAGTATTTTTAAAAACCTCATATTCATTCAGACCTTTTGTTATAAAACCAACACCCTGTGCAAAAACGAAACGCTGAAAAGGTGCGGTATTAGGCTTTATCTCGCAACCTTTTTTCGCAGGTATTTTTTTATCTATATCAAAATCAGAATTAAAATTTCTTTGATTCAAGAACGACATATCTTCTGAAACAGTTGTTTTAACAGGGTTTTGCAACTTAAATTCAATTTGTAAAATATGATTTTTTGATTTATTTACAAATTTTGTATTTATTTCAAGATTTTTAGAATTATTATACAAAGTTGCTTTCAGGCTGAAATCATGGGCTTTTAATTGTTTTGAACGACCTTTAGCTGTTGAAATAACAGGGATTTTTGCAGAAAAAACGATATCAAAGGTCAAAGCTTTGTCATCAATTTTACTCGTTTTAAAAGATTTGAGTTCCGCATACAGCCTTGTATCTCCTTTAAGTCCACCAAAGTTGTAGCTGTCACCGATATCTGCTCTATCTGTTATATTGATAAAATCTACATATTTTTCACCTGTTTGTTTATTCAATAAGACTGTTTTCTTGTTTTGAACTTCAAGTCTGATATATTTATTTTCAATCGAATTTTCGTCAATATGCAAATAATTTTCTATTTGCATATCTCTTTCTTCAACTTTTTTAAAAGAAAAAGATGGTATATTTTTAACATCTATTAAATATTCAAAAATATCCCCATAGTCTTCAGTGATAGGTATTTGCGTTATATTATACAATTTTTCATCACTAAAGCCTTTTGTTTTTTTAACTAATGTCGGGTTATATTTTTTCGGCAATTTTTTTGTTGTTTGAACCTTCACAATCCCCGAATAATCGTAATTGGAAAGATTTATTAATGAAATTTCATCACTATCGTCGGAAAAATCTCTAACACATCTTTTTTCAATGCCCCTAACGACCTGTGAAACATTTTCAAAACGTGTCATATTTTCTCTATGAACATCATCTACAGAACAGCCATAAATACTGTCGTGAGCGTGATTTTTAATCAATAATTTATAAGCATAATCAATTTGTGATTGTCGGTCATGTTGAAGTTTTAAACAGTTCTCTAACGCTTGCAATGGCTCTGATATACGGCATAAAGCCCACTGCAACTTCGCATTTTGCTGTTTCAAATAAATTCTTGAAGAATATACTCCCGGCAAAATAAATGTTAAAGAATTGTCCAAAAATTCGCCGAAAACTGCTTCTCTTTGCTCTTTTTTTACAGCATCAAAATAATCAAAAGGTGTCCCCAATTCAATTTCATAATAATCTAAATATGAATTTATTTTTTTTATTTCATTAGATAAATCAACAGGTACAGCAAGATGGTCAGCCCCAATAGGAAGCAAGATAATGTCTTTTGAGCGTTTTGCAATTTTTTCAATGTAGTTTTTTATAGCACAAGCTTTTTTTTCAATAGGCATTTGCGAACTAAAATAATCTTGAAAATACCCCTGAACCATATTGGTAACATAGGTCTTCTCCCACAAAAGTTCCGATGACAAATCGCCAAGCCCACGCCACATCATAGCTTTGTCGATACTAAAAGAATCCAAGATATAAGACATACTAGGACTATGCCCGAAGGTGTCTGCCAAATAGCCTATGAAATCACTGCAACCAAATTCAACCGACTTCTTGATACCAAACGATAGATTTCTAATCATACACTCTAAAGAAGTTAAAAGGGAATCGGTAGAACAATAAAATGGTCCTATATAAAGCTTTTTTTCAGAAATTAACTTTTTTACAAGCTCTGTTTTTTCAGGTCTTATCACCAAATAGTCTTCTAACGCCGCCGTTTGGGCATCAAAATAGAAAACAGGCAAATTGCCGTTTTCAAGTTCTTCAAGAACAGAATCAAAAACCTCAATCAATCGAAGTCTAAACTCCTCAAAAGGTCTATACCACTCTCTGTCCCAGTGAGAATGGACGTATGCAATTACTCGTTTTTTTATTTTCTTCATATTATAATGATAGTTTATTACCGAAAAATAACCATCATTCATTTAATTTATGTAAGAAAATTTTTCAAAAAAATCTTTAAGCTCAAAATAATAATTTTCATTAAGCAAATAGATAAACCGCACCGATGCTTGAGGTGCAATTTTTTCCACAAAATCACGCTCAAAAAACATTCCCTCAACAAATCTGGCAAAAAGCTCTGTCGGTCTGGTATAATACTTCTTATATTTGTTGATTCTTCTTGATATTCTCGCCAATTTCCTTTGTCGAGATTTCAGCCTTATGTAATCAGCAAAAGCTTGCGGCATATCATCAAAATCCCTCGCCAACAAATCGACATCAATAACGGTTTTGTGCCCTAAAAATGGCGTGACGATAGTAACTCTGTCATATTTTAGCAGATATCTGGCATTAGATTTTTTTATATATTTGTCGAATTCTTTAAATCTTTTTGACCTTAAAAATGAAGGATAATACCGCTGTATTGAAGTTTGAAGCTCTTTTATACTTTCTTTAACTTCTTTATTAAATTTTTTAAGAGTAACCATTCTTGAATTTTTATCAATGAAATCAGTTACTTTAAGCAATTCTTGATAATAGACATCAATCTCATCTACTGAAAAAATAGCATTAAGACTCCCGCCATCTCTATAAATAGAATCTTCTAATTTTCCATGGATAAAATGTGCAAATTCATGCACTAAGACCCGAACCGCTTTTTCTTCATCAAGATGTTTTGAAACGTCAATTCTGTTTTTGAAATAAATTCCCTGATGACCACGTGCTTTTGTATCAGTCTTTATCAATAGATTAAGACCTTCCAAAAAATCTATAACAGCACGTTTTTTCGGTGATTCAGGTGTAATTATAGGCATTAGACAGTTTGAGATTTAATCCATTTCAAATATTTATCATTGCCCTTATCAATACAAGTCGCAACTATTTCAGGCAATTCATATTCGTGTTTTTCAAGTATTGCTTTTTCGACCTTTTTAAACAATTTTCTTTGAGTTTTAATAACAAGTAAAAACTCTTGACCTTCGCAAATATTAGAGTCCCAAGTGTAAACGGAAACTATATTGGGAACAATATTTACACAAGCTGCAAGTTTATTTTCAATCAAATGTCTTGCTATCTCAACAGCATTTTTTTTGTTTGAAGTTGTAGTATTAACGATACAATATGACATTTCTGCCTCCTTTATTTACTATAAAATATTTTTCCGGGGTTTAAAATCCCTTTTGGGTCAAACATATTTTTTATCATTTTCATAACAGCTAAAGTCTGTTTAGACAATGCTTTTGGCATATATTTTATTTTTTCAGAGCCGATACCATGTTCACCTGTCAATGTACCGCCGAGCTCTATAGCCAAGTCAAAAATTTCATCAATTGCAAGATTTGTTCGAGCAAGCTCATCTTTATTTCTCGGGTCAAGTGCAATATTCGGGTGTATATTCCCATCGCCGACATGTCCCATAATACAAGTTTTAAGGTGCTTTTCCGTCACAATATTTCGAATTCCTTCAACCAATTTTACAATGTTTTCTCGAGGAACAACAATATCCTCCGAGACAACAACCGGAGCTAATTTTGCAGTAGCACCGAATGACGCCCTTCTTGCATTCCAGATATTTTCGGCATCATCTTCTGTTTCAGCCGTTTTTATATACACAGCACCATTATCATAACAAAGTGAAATAATTTTTTTATACTGTTCTTCAACTTCAACTCGAGAACCGTCCAATTCAATCAAAAGAGCAACCTCTTTGTCCGTAAGTAAACCTGTCGGACGATATTCTTCAATAGTTTTAAGCGAATTTTTATCAAGCAAATCAAGTACAGCGGGCATAATCAAATGTTCAATTATAGAATTTACGGTTTTTGGTGCATCTTCTAATTTATCAAAATAAGCGAGCAAGACCTTTGAACATTCAGGCTTTGGTATTAGCCTGAAGCTTGCCTCTGTAACAAGCCCCAAAGTCCCCTCTGAGCCTACAAATAATTGAGTGAGATTATATCCTGTAACATTTTTAGCACAATTTGCCCCACTATGAAGCACTGTTCCATCAGCTAAAACAACTTCCAAATCAATAACATAGTCTTTCGTCGCACCATATTTAAAACTGCGTGGACCGCCGGAAGACAATGCAACACTGCCTCCAATCATAGATACATTAAGATTTGAGGGGTCCGGAGGATAAAAAAGTCCCATTTTTTCAACAGCTTTTTGCAAATCACCAACAACCACACCGGGCTGAACTGTGCATTCTAAATTTTCTTGATTTATATTTATAATTTTATTCATTTTTGCAAAATCAACAACTATCCCGCCTTTTTTGGGAACACATCCTCCCACATGGTTTGTGGCCGCACATCTGGCAACAATAGGGATTTCATATTGATTTGCAAAGGCTAAAATTTTACTTACATCTGAAGTGTAAGAAGGGAAAACGACAGCATCTGCTATTTTTGAATGCTCCGCAAGGTTTGTCGCATCAAAGGAGTAGGCATAACAATGATTTGTGTCAATGACAACATTTTCACGTCCGACAATTTTTGCCAAATTATTAAATAAATCTGATTTATCTAGCTCCTTAACAGACAATTTGACCTTCCTCTCAATAAAATTATAAGCCAAATTCTTCAAACTTTACAGCCTTTGTTATCTAATTTGAAGTTATACTAACAATTTTAATACCCCCAATTTAAGAACATTATCGGAATATCCAAAACAAAAACAAGCTTTAAAATATATCAAAAGGAGTGAGAGGGACCATGAAAAAAGTTTGTTGCGGAATATTTATCGCTTTATCATTGGTGATAAACACAAATATGACAGTTTGTGCCAAAAATATCCCCATAAATTTCGACAGAGAAGAAATGATTAACGTAACCGTTTACGAAAGAGTAAATCCATCTATAGTTTCGATTGACGCCACTGTACCTGATGGAATTTCAAGCGGTTCCGGGTGTATTATCGACGGAAAAGGACTGATATTAACCAGCAAGCACGTGATTGAAGACGCCTCTAGCATTGAAATCACAACGACAAAAGGTGAAGTCTATAAAGCAACTCTTAACGCTATTTTGGGTCAAAATTCTGACCTTGCATTATTGAAAATCACACCCAAATCAAAGCTTATACCGATTACGTTAGGCGATTCATCACAAATAAAAGTGGGGCAAAAAGTCTTAGCAATAGGTAATCCGTTTGGTTTCAACGGAACTCTTACGACAGGAATAATCAGCAGAATTGATTATGAAAGAAACAAAATTCAAACAGATGCAGCAATAAACCCCGGTAGCTCCGGCGGTCCTTTAGTCAACGTAGAAGGTGAAGTCATTGGGATTAGTCAATCCATCTTCAACCCCGACAACAACAAATCAAATATCGGAATAGGCTTTGCAATACCTGTTAATGACGCAAAACAACTCATTTCCGACTACAGAAAAAACCCTAAAAGTCTGAAAGTTTCAACAAAATAAAACTATTTTGACTTTTTAGATGCTGCTTGTTTTTCTTTAATATCTAAAACTGCATTATGTCCTAACAAATAGACCGAACAAGTTTTGAAATTTTTGATATACCAAGCACATTTTTCTTGTGCACAGACTATTTCAATATCATTTCCGGCACTCATTAAAGGACAAATCGGAATTATTGCCATAATATTCTCCTATTTTTCAGTTGCTTGTTTTAAAAGATTACAGTTTTCATCTCTTTTGCGTTCTTGGTCTTTATAAATACGGGTACGATTAATAACTTCATCAAAATCTATTTGATGAGCGTCAAAATCAGGTCCATCTACACAAGCGAATTTGACTTCACCGCCAACAGTAACTCTGCAAGCACCACACATGCCTGTACCATCAACCATAATAGGATTCATGCTTGCTTCTGTTTTAATACCTTTATCACGGGTCAATTCTGCAACTGCTCTCATCATTGGCATTGGACCTACGGCAATTGCATAGTCAATTTTTTCTTTATCCATAATATCAGACAAAACGCCGGTAACAAAGCCTTTTGTACCAGCTGAACCATCATCGGTTGTAATAAATAATTCTGTGCAAGCTTCACGCATTTTGTCTTCCCAGAATATCAAATCTTTATTTCTTGCACCCATAATCATATAGACTTTGTTGCCAGCATCATGCAACGCTTTAGCAATCAAATAGCAAGGTGCAGCACCATAGCCACCTGCCAAACAAGCAACCGTACCGTATTTTTCGACATGAGTCGGCTTGCCTAAAGGTCCTACTAAATCAACAATTTCGTCGCCGACATTGAGTTCAGCGAGTTTTTTAGTAGTATAACCAACGGCCATATATACAATCGTCAAAATTCCGTTTTTCTTATCAACATCTGCAATAGTCAAAGGAACTCTTTCTCCGTTTTCTTCGACTCTTAATATAATAAACTGTCCTGCTTGAGCATTTCTTGTTATATAAGGTGCTCTGATTTGCAATTCATATTGATTCGGACATAATTCAATTTTTGATAAGATTTCGTATCCCACGACATTCTCCAATATTTTAACTAACTAACTTGAAAACATTATAGCAGAAAAAACAAAACCGCAAAAATCGTTAATAAATTAAGATAAATATGCTACAATCAAATAAAAGAGGTGTCAAATATGAACAGAAAACAAAATGGTTTTTCAATAATTGAAGCATTAATCACAATGCTTATTGTAAGCATAATCCTAACGTCACTAATACCGGTTGTAACAAAAAAACAAAGGGTTTCTTCAGACCCTTGGTCGTATTCTTCAAACGCCTCTGATATATATTTCGGACTTGGAGAAAGCCAATCCGCACTAATCGGAGCCAACGCTGTTCCTGACGAGTCTAAAAACTGCAGACTTATTATCACAAACAACGGAAATCTTTCACCTGACGCATTGAACACATCAATGATTGATTTTTACCAAAAAAATGCAGGCGTTATGAGTAAAATAGGCAGAATAGCATTCGACTTTGACACTCCTTTAAGTGGCGGAAATACAGCAATCGGGAATGATGTTTTATCATCTATAACAACAGGTAGCAAAAATACAGGACTTGGAAACGGAGCATCACAATCTAACACTCTGGGACAAAGCAACACTGCCGTCGGATATTTTGCACTCAACGAAAATCGTGCCGGCTCATATAACTCTGCATTCGGGCGAGATGCACTCATTAAAAATCAAGGCGGAAGCAATAACGTCGCTATAGGTTATGAAACTTTAAGAAGTATAATTACAGGCTCTAACAATATTGCTATCGGTCCAAACGCAGGACCTGACTCAGATACAAGCAATCAACTCTTTATTGATATTAAAAAAACAGATTCCCCCCTAATCGGTGGCAATTTTAACGACAGAGTAATCCACATTAACGGTAGCTTGACAACTACAAGCGGAGCTGTAACAGCTTCGGATAAAAGACTAAAAAACATTGGGCAAGACAATAATATCGGTATTGAAGAAATTTCAAAACTTCAAGTGAAAAATTACACCTACAAATCTGACAAAACAAAACGTATCCACAAAGGTGTTATCGCTCAAGATTTACAAAAAATAATGCCTAACGCTATTTTCGTGGGAGAAAATTCTGGAAAAATAAAAAATATTCTCTACATTGACACCAATGAAATATTGTTCACTGCCATAAATGCCATTAAACAAAACTACTCAGAAATCCAAAAGCTCAAAAAAGAAAATCTCGAATTAAAAAATCAATTACAAGATATGAACAAAAGAATTGAAAAGCTTGAAAAGAAAAAATCTTCATGATACAAATTAGATACTGCGAGATATTTTTATTAATTTCTTGCTAGTTCAATGAATGGATGTACTTAAAACTGACTAAGAATATTAAATTAGCCAAACATGCCGGTTTCTGCTACGGAGTTAAAAGAGCCGTAGAAACAACTAAAAAACTTAAAGACGAAAATTCTGACAAGCAAATATGGGTTCTTGGCGAACTTATTCACAATTCGCATGTCATAAAACAATTAGAATCTTTGGGAATAAAAACAGTCGACAATCTACCTTGTGATGGTTGCGGTATTTGCGTTATAAGAAGCCACGGAGCCTCTCCTGACGTTTTTGACGAAGCCAAAAAAAAAGGATACGAAATTGTTGATTTAACCTGCCCTGACGTCAAAAAAGTTCAACAAAAAGCCATTCAACTCGCTCAAGAAGATTATCTTGTGATAATAATCGGAAAACCCGAACATCCTGAGGTTTTGGCTATTAAAGCTAACGCCCAAAAACACAGCGAAAATGTCTATGTTGTACCGGATTTGCTGACTTTAAAACTTATTGAAGATAAAATTAAAGCTCATAAAAAAATCGGCGTCGTTGTTCAAACAACTCAAAGAGTCCAACTTTTGCAAGAAGTTGTGAACTATTTAACCCCAATGTCTAAAGAATTGAAAATTTTCAACACAATTTGTGCTTCAACTACTTTTAGACAAAATGAAGCTAGGGATTTGGCTAAAGAATCCGATTTGATGATAGTCGTAGGAAGCAAAAAAAGTGCAAACACAACTCACTTGGCTGAAATTTTAACAGATATAACTAAAACTATACACATTGAAGATGATACAGAACTCAAACAATACGAATATATAATTAAAAACGCAAAAAATATAAGTATAACTGCAGGAGCCTCCACTCCTGACGATATTATTCGCAATGTTATTGAAACAATTAACAAATATTAAAATATATTGAAAGGAAACTAATTAAATGACAAACACAATTAACGAAACAGATGAATTTGTAAAACTTTTAGAAGAAAGTTATAACTACAAATTTTCAGTGGCTGATGTTGTAAAAGGCATCGTCGTAAAACAAGAAAACGAAGGTTTTTTGGTTGACATCGGTGCTAAAACTGAAGCTTTCTTGCCAAACAGAGAAATCTCAAACGTACAAGGAGCTGACTTTTCTGAAATTTTAAAAATCGGTGAAGTTAAAGAATTTTACGTTTTAAGAGAAGAAACTAACGACGAAGACAGCAAAATATTATTATCTTTGAGAAAATTGTCTTGTGCTAAAGCATGGCAAAATCTTCAAAATGCAAAAATGGCTAACGAAACTGTCCAAGCGAAAGTTGCATCTTTGGTTAGAGGCGGCGTAATCGTTGAAGTTATGGACCTTAGAGGATTTATCCCTGCTTCTCAATTAAGAACAGGAAGCCCATTTGACGGTTTGGTTGGTCAAACTATCGATGCGAAAATTCTTGAAGCTGATGCAAAAAGAAACAAATTAATTCTTTCTCAAAGACAAGCCATCGCTGAACAAAGAGAACAAGTTGTTGACGAAATCATTTCTAATCTTGAAGTTGATTCAGTTGTAAAAGGTGAAGTTGTTAGAATAGCTGACTTCGGTGCATTTATCGACATCAACGGCGTTGACGGTTTGCTTCCTATCTCTGAAATTTCTTGGCAAAGAATTAAACACCCATCTGACATCTTGTCATTGGGTCAAGAATTAGAAGTCAAAATTCTTAAAATCGATAACGAATTGAAAAGAATCAGCTTGAGCTTGAAGAGAATGGGCGACAATCCGTGGGAAGAAATCGAAAACAAATTTGAAGAAGGTCAAATTATTTCAGGTACTGTAAATAAATTAACTTCTTTCGGTGCTTTCATCAATATATTCCCCGGCGTTGAAGCACTTCTTCCATCTTCTGAAATGGAACCTGCTAATGCTAATCCGTTCGATATCTACAATGTTGGTGATGAAGTTGAAGTTCTAATCAAAAAATTCACACCTCAAGAACACAGAATAGCTCTTAGCGTTAGAGATTTGAAAAATAACGCTGAATAGTAAATAATATTTTTAAGGAGTCGTTATTGTTCAACGGCTCCTTAAATTTTACAGTCTGATGATTAAAGTGTATCTCAAATGTTAAAAAATATTTTTATACAATTAATTAAATTTTATCAAAAATTATCCTCACTAAAGCCCCCCGTATGCAGGTTCTATCCGACTTGCTCAGAATACACAAAACAAGCAATCATTAAGTATGGCATACTAAAAGGCTCTTGGCTCGGGATAAAAAGAATAAGCAGATGCCACCCTTTCAACCCTGGCGGATATGACCCTGTTCCTTAACATAAAATAGTGATATGTTACAAAAAATATTTTTAATAGCAAAAAACAAAATTTAGTGTGTTTTATACACAAGTGATTTCAACTCTAGATGGTAGAGCTCGACGAAAAAGATTTAAAGAGGCTTTTTAATGGAAAATAAATATGTTACAATTCCCCCTTTTTCAAAAAAAGGACAATCTGACGATGAAACAAAAATTAGAAAAACAATATTAAACCTACACAAAGAAACTCGCCAACAAATTGAACACGGCTTTGGTCCGTTTTTAGCGGCTATTTATGATGAAAGAGGCAATTTGATTGCTAAAAAACCCAATTCCGTTATTACTCAAAACGACTGTACCGCACATGCAGAGATAAACACAATTAGAGAAGCTCAACGCATTTTGGACACATACGACCTTGCTCCTTATAATCTAAGCATCTTCATCAATGCAGAACCGTGCATAATGTGCGTCGGTGCCATTATGTGGTCGGGTATTAAAAAAGTATATTACAGCGTTAAATCAAAAGACGTTGAAAGAATAACAGGCTTCGATGAAGGTTTTAAACCTAATTGGCAAGAAGAATTTACAAAACGCGGCATTCAAGTTTTCGGCGGCATTGAAGAAGTCGAAGGGCAAAAAGTTCTCCAAGAATATGTAAATTCAGGCAAAACAATTTACAAACCATCTCGGGAATCTGAAGTTGTATAAAAATTAACATGACAATTCATTATGTTTTTATTATCATGTCTATGCAACTTTAAAATCTATTAAACAAGGAGATAAAAATGGAAGTTATTTTAACAAAAGAAGTTCAAAATATCGGCGAAGCAGGCGACATCGTCAACGTTAAAGACGGTTACGCTAGAAACTTCTTATTCCCCCAAAAATTAGCTGAATTAGCAACTAAAGGTGCTGTAGCTAACAGAGAAAAGAATATTGCAAGAATCAAAGCTAAACAAGAAAAATTGCACGCTGAAGCTATGGAATTAGCTAAAAAATTCGAAGAATTCGGTGCTATCGAATTAACTGCTAAAGCTGGTGAAAGCGGAAAATTATTCGGCTCTATCACTACTAAAAAACTAGCTGAAGAAATTAAAGACAAATTGGCTGTTGATGTTGACAGAAAAAACATCTCTCTTGATGCTCCTATCAACAAACTCGGCTCTTACACTATGTCTATCAAATTAACTTCAAAAGTTAAAGCTAGTTTGAACGTTAATATTTCAGCTTCTGAAATAATCAAAGAAGAAATTGAAATTACAGAAGAAGTTGCTGCTGAATAAATTTTTCTAAAACAAAATTAAATAAAAAAAAATTAAATAAAAAATAAGTCCGAATTAGTTCTGGCTTATTTTTTTTTGGCAAATATGAAAAATTTATTTACTGCAAAGCCTAAAGCTAAATATAACATCATTGAAACAATAACTGCAACATTATCAATAAATTTTGGGTAATCCATATTTAAAAACAAAGAAAATTTTGAAGCGAAAAGAATAACATTGTTAAGCGACAATACCTCTCTAGCCAATAACCACCCGAGATAATAAGAAATCACATAACTGGGGAGCATTGAAGCAACGAATTTAAAAAATTGAACAATATAATGTGTATCTTTATTTTTAAACGTAAAAATTTTATTCAAACTAAAAGAAACCATTATCCCCACAATATAAGCAACAGTAGTTGCAAGAAGATAGGAGGTCTTTACCACATTTAAACAAAAATAAGCACTTCCTATACCGGCAATAGTATTAACAACGCCAACCAAACAATATCTTATAAATTCTTTTGAAATAAACATACAAAAAGGATAGTAAAAACCAAGCAAAATGTAAATATTAGAGGTACAATAATATCTATGATTGAAAAATATATCAAGTACTTAGCTGAATTAGAGCCTCATATTAAAAAAAGCTTTGACTCGCAAAAAGCATACATTCATTGTAAAGCAGGATGTTCAATTTGTTGTGAGACCGGACATTACCCCATGTCAAAACTTGAATTTGATTATATGAAAATAGGACTCGCAAAACTTGATAAAGTAAAAAGGGATATAATAATTCAAAATATATCTGACGTAAAACACAAACTCGCACGACCTGACACCGAAAACCCAAAAGGCTATTATTGTTGCCCGTTTTTAATTAACAAGCAATGTGCGATTTACAATTATCGAGGAATTATTTGCAGAACCTACGGGCTCTTATGTTTCACTGATAACGGAGGATACACGGCACCATGTTGTGTTTCTGACAGGCTAAATTACAGCGAAGTTTATGACATTAAAAGACAAACCATTTCAAAAGAAATGTTCAAAAAATCAGGCATAAAAACAGAGCCGTTATCTTTCAATTTCAGCTTGAAATATCTTTTGGACAATGAATTAACAAAAGATATCGACTTCGGAGAATCAAAAAAGTTAATAGAATGGTTTTAAAAAAGAGAGTCTAAAGAAGACTCTCTTTTATTTTTTATTGACACCAAGAAGAATCATCAAAACAAGACTCAAAAGAAGGTCTACTTGTAACTTTTGCACCTGTCAAAACACTTGCGGTCATAGTTGATTGAATGACAGAGTGTCTATCTGCATATTTTTCATTGGGCCAATTACCGCTGGTTTTTTTACCAAAATTAACAGAATAACCATCTTTAGGATTTTTATAATCAGTTGTTACTTTATTTGGACCTCTTTCACCATTAGTATCAATATAAGCTGAACCATAAGAAAGGGTTATGGTTGAGCCGTCATTCATTCTCATAACCAAACCACCACTAGCGTCAGCACCATAAGCATTTGAAGTTGATGCAGATGACAACTCGGTTTTCGCAACATTCATATATTTTTTAAAAGCATTGTTATTATTGTACATATTTTCGCCACCGTTAGCACCGGAGCTTACAGTTATATCAACACCATCTAGGGCATATTGCATATCTATAGCTTGTTGCAACGTAGACAATGCTTTTTTTAATGACGCTTTGTTCTCTTCATTATTTGTATTATTCATCAACGTTGGAATTGTCATAGCAGCGACTAATCCTATGACTACAAGGGTCATCAATACTTCCGCTAAAGTAAATGCTTTTTTCATTTTTATATTCCTTAATTAATAACCTAAACTTAGATAAAAAAAACTAATCTTATTCCAAAAAACATAAAATCCAACTACTTTCTATATGCCCACAATCAATAGGTTTGTATCGTGATTTCAACACATAATTTACCGCAAATCGTGAAATCTGCCACCTGTAAACATCTTAAACTTACTACATTCTTAACAAAAAAAAATATATCCACTTAACATCTAGACATTTTTTCAAATTCATGTTTGAATAATAGATGTAAAAATTTAAGGATAAACTTTAATGAGAATAAGAACATACCAAAAACGCTGTTTCCGTACTAACTAACAGGCTTTGCATAAATTTGCAAAACACTTTTTGGTGTTCCGTATTTTTATTAAAGCCTTCTAAATATTTTTTGGAAGGTTTTTTGTTTCAAAAAATTACAATATAAAGAAAATCGAACAAATTTTGTCAAAAAAAAATGTTCACGAATGTTTTAAATACTATAACATAGGAGAATAAACATGTATCATATCCGACGACACACACAAATAAAGGCAAATACCCCAATTGTCGAACTAATGAACTTGGTTTGGGGCTTGTAATACCCAATTTGTGTAAAGAAGGAAAAAAATGTCAATATCAGCAATTTCATCTAAAGTAGTTTCTACTTTAGGTAACCCTAACTCCCTAGTACCTTTAATGGTAAAAGACGGCGTAGATAGTGCCAGTCTTACATATTATTCATACAAAGCAGGCGGAAAAGTCGAAGGCACAGACAGAGCTCTTGATGAGTTCGGAACTCAAGCCATTTGGATTGGTGGAATACCTTTCTTTAAAAAATTAATTGATAAAACCGCTTACAAAGCTGCAAAGCTTAATCCTGCTGTCGACCCGAGAATTATCGCAGACAAGGATTATTCCGCTTGGGCTGTAAAAAATGCAAAAGGACTTATGTCCAATGCTAAACAAACCGTAAAAGATGCTTTGCAAGATTCTTTGGTTAATGTTAAAAAAACTAAAGGATTATATATGGCAAAAGTAGCTGCTGCTACTGCTTTAACATTAATCTCTTATTTCACTTTGACAAAGGCTAAACAAAAAATAACAAAAAATAGAGTTGAAAAAGAAGTTATAGCCGAACAACCTGCTATCAACGTAAAAGCGACTCATTCAAAAGAAAACCAAAAGTTTTTAAATGAACATTACAAAAATAACGTTGCATTTAACGCTATTGAAAATTTCTCACCTAATCAACAAAAAACTGCTCAGCCAAAAACAAATCCTGCATTTAAAGGTCTTGGCAAAAGTGTTCTTGAAGGAATTATGTTCAACCCTGTTCACAATATGAAACTAATCGATGCAGGAATTACTACCGAAAGATTGGCTCAATCAAGAAATAAAACCGAATTCACTGAACATGCTATTAAAGAAGGTATTTTCTTGTTCTTTATGTATGGACTGGGCAATGTGCTACAAAAAGGCATCAATGCAGCCTCTAAAAAATTCTTGAAAAAGCCTATTGACCTTGATATACAAGTATTAATGTCTAAAGAACTTAAAAACTCACTACCTAACGGTAAATTGGCTCAAGATTTAGCCAAAGTTCCCGGTAAAGAATCTAAGATTACAGATGTTCTTGATTTTGTTGTGAAAAACCCAGACAATATAGTTGTCCAATCTGCAAAAAAAGCAGGTATTGTTTCTACTGTTGGAAAAACTCTTGATGTAGATACTTCTAAATATATCTCAAAAGACGCTATCCATGGTTTAACTGACAATTTGAAAAACATTGGCGACAGCTTTAAAAATTCAGGCGAAACAGTTGAAAAATTCTTAAAAAAGACAAAAGGACTTAAAGTAGCTTCTGTTATGACAAATCTGGTTGCTTGCTGTTTTGTTCTCGGTTATGTTGTACCAAATGTAGTTTATAAATACAGAAAAGATAAAACCGGCACCACTGATTTCCACGTAGCTAATGACATTAAAAAAGCTGAAGAAGAAAAACTTAAAAAAGCATAATTAAATATGTTAATTCACTAAAAGAGAGTCTTTTTAGACTCTCTTTTGATTTTGAAATAATATCAGAAAAAACTATATGATACCTTGAGATTTCATAGCTTTTGCGACTCGTCTAAATGCTGCAATATTTGCACCTGCGACATAATTAGTCCCTAAATCATATTCATCAGCTGCTTTTTTACAACTATCGAAAATATTAGTCATAATATCATCAAGTTTTTGATTAACTTCGTCAAACGACCAGAAATATCTCATGCTGTTTTGGCTCATTTCCAAGGCAGAAGTAGCTACGCCGCCAGCATTTGCCGCTTTCGCAGGAGCCAATAAGACACCTTTTTCTAATAAATAATCAATTGCGTCTTTATCAGTCGGCATATTTGCACCTTCCCCGATAGCCATTACACCATTGTTAACCAATATTTTCGCAAATTCTAAATCAATATCATTTTGAGTTGCACAAGGAAGTGCAATATCACATTTGACATTGTAAACGCCTGAACGTCCGTCTTTATTTTCAATGTATTCAGCATCAGAATGATAAGTCAAATACTCTTTAATTCTCAATCTTTTTTCTTCTTTGATTTCTTTAACTGCATTTAAATCAATACCGTTTTTATCAATAATATAGCCTGTAGAATCACTCATAGCAATAACTTTAGCACCAGCTTCTTGAGCTTTTTCGCAAGCATAAATAGCAACATTTCCAGAACCTGAAATAATTACTATCTTGTCTTTAAAGTCAGAATTGTTTGCTTTCAACATTTCACGCATATAATAAATCAAGCCATAGCCTGTTGCTTCTTTTCTAGCCAAAGAGCCACCGTAATCCAAACCTTTACCAGTCAAGACACCTGCTTCATAGTTGTTTCTAATTTTTCTGAATTGCCCGAACAAATAGCCAATTTCTCTACCACCTACACCGATATCACCTGCAGGGACATCACAATCTTGTCCAATATGTCTTTGTAATTCATTCATAAAGCTTTGGCAAAATCTCATTATTTCATTGTCAGATTTTTCTTTAGGGTCAAAGTCGCTTCCGCCCTTACCACCACCAATCGGTAAACCGGTTAAAGCATTTTTAAAAACTTGTTCAAATCCTAAAAACTTCATAATACTTTGATTTACAGTAGGATGGAAACGCAAGCCACCTTTATAAGGTCCGAGGACTCCGTTAAATTGGACTCTATATCCTCTGTTTACAACTACATCACCTGCATCATTAACCCAAGGAACTCTAAAAGATATAATTCTTTCCGGCTCAACCAATCTTTCCAATAATGCCATTTTTTGATATTCAGGATGCTTATCAATAACTGGTTCTAATGTATCGAGAACCTCTCTCATAGCTTGTAAAAACTCTTTTTCATTTGAATTTTTTTTTGCGGTATCACTGATTACCTTTGCCAAATATTCATTTTCCAATTCTCTTAGCTCCTTTTAATTAAATGTAATTTGAACACTTATTATATCATTTTTTTTATGTTCTGTCATTTATTTCACAATATTTTTAACACAATCGTGAATAATATGCAAAAACATTTTTAAGACTACAAAAAAGCTTAAAATAATGCTATTATGTAGATAACAATAAGTATTTATAAGGATTTGCAGAGTGGCATTTAAGACAGCACTAAAAAAATTCACAGAAGAAGCAATTTTTGAAGGTCATCCGAAATGGGAAATTTGTATTAAAAGACCTGCTAAACTTTCAAAAAAAGAATTTGATATCCGTTCTGAGTTTGAACGTGACAACAACAGAATAATGCACTCAACTGCATATAGAAGACTTAAAGATAAAACTCAAGTATTTTTTGCTACGAATAAAGACGTAATTTGCACAAGGATTGAGCATGTAAACCATGTTGCGTCAATTTCTCGTGCAATATGCAAAACAATGGGGCTCAACAGCGATTTAGCTGAAGCTGCTGCATTGGGGCATGATTTAGGTCATACACCTTTTGGGCACCAAGGTGAAAGAATAATTGAAGAATTAGTTTTAAAACATGGGCTCGCTAAAAGTTTTTGGCACGAAAAAAATTCTTTGCGATTTATTGATCTTATTGAAACTCTACCAAATTATATGGGAAAACAAGATAATTTAAATTTAACATACGCAGTTCGTGATGCAATAATTTCTCACTGCGGCGAAGTTGATGAAAACTATCTAAAGCCTCGTAGTGAAGTTATACAACTAGACTCTATGGAAAAAGGTATATATGCTCCTTTCACTTACGAAGGATGCGTAGTTAAAGTATCAGACAAAATCGCTTACTTGGGAAGGGACATAGAAGATGCTTTTACCTATGGGATTTTGGGTCCAAAACAAGCTCGAGAACTAAAACAAATTGCAGAAAATCTTTTAAAGAAAAAATTTCCGCTAGGAGAAGTGAATACAACTGTTTTAATGTATGAATTTATTCAAGATTTATGTTGGAACTCTACACCTCAAGATGGCTTAAGTTTCACAAAAGAACGCTTTGAGATGATGAATCAAATCAAAGAATTCAACTATATCCATATTTGCGAGCACAAACGCTTACAACCATTTAAAGCATATTCAAAATTAATTTTGAACACAATTTTTGACTTTTTACTCTCTTATTATAAAAGAGAAGAAACCATAAAAGCGATGCAAAAGGATTATCAATATTTTCCTGTCGTTATGAAAGAGTTTGAAGATTGGCTAATAAAATACTCCGACATTGATTTAAAGAAAAAGCAATATCGCAAATGTTGCAATGAAACTATTTATCAAATAATTAATGAAAAAGACTACAAACAGGCTATTATCGATTTTTTATCCAGCTTGACCGACCATTTTGCAATTGAAATATTTGAAGAAATTATTACTTTTTAAAATCTGTTTTTTTAATATAAAAAGATTAGCAAGTATAAGTAGTCCATCATACTAAGCATAATTTTTATACTTTTGTATAAAATCTGATGTATGAAAAAACTTATTATTTGTATGATAATTTTTTTTATAACAATAACTTCGCCTGCCTTTGCTTTTGGTTATAAAAAAGATTACAAAACACTCCTTTTAAAAAATGCAATAAATGCTGAAACAAGAAAAGATTTCAAATCAGCATTTTTCAACTATGAAAAAATTCTGTTTTATTATCCTCAAGATGAAACGGCTTTGACTAAATATGCACTATTTTGCGAAAGACACGATTTTTACGACAAAGCAATTGAAATTTATACAATTTTATACCAAAAAACTCATAACAAACAATATTTAGCCAAAATCAAAGATATTGCCCCAAAGACCGAAACAGAGAAAGCGAATAAAGCTAAACGTGAAAAAAACAAAATAGTCCACACGACGCAATCATCAGAAACTCATCAAAAACATTCCGAGGCACAAAATATCAAGCAACTAAAAAAATCTGTTGAACGAATTGGAAAGAAAAACAATTATCAAAAAGACAAACTAAAAGCCAAAGAAGATTTGATGTATAAAGCATTGAGGGAAAAGAATTTCCCACTTGCTGAAAGATATTTATCTGAATTGCTAGACAAATCACCGTCCAACAAAAAATACATAAACCTAATATCTGGAGTTGCACTAGCACAAGAAAATTATCCGCTGGCAATAAAATATCTCGAAAAGCAGGATAAAGCCATTGAAAACCAAAAGATATTAGCTTTTTCTTATTTTAAAAATTCTCAACTAAAAAAATCGTTAAATATAATCGATAGCCTAATCTTTAAAGACCCTACTAATCTTGAATTTGTTGACTCAGGAATTACATATTCAATGGGCGAAAAGGATTGGGAAAACGCTCTAAAATACTTAAATATCGGACTTGAGAAAAAGCCAAACTATGAAAAATATCTGCTGCAAAAAGCAGATATTTTGACTATTCAAAAGCAATATGAACCAGCTATTATAATATTTACAACTCTCACGACGATAAGTCCTAAAGAAGAATATAAACTCAAGCTTATTGATTTATATCTTGCAACCGGGCAATACGACAAAGCGGAATTGCTTATTATTCCTCTATATAAAGAACAAGCTAATAAAGAAATTGCTCAAAAATATTTACACATATTAAATACAAATGAAAAACACCAAGAAGCCTACAAACTAGCCCTGGATAACGATTTACTCGAAAGCGTTGACGGGCATTTGGCTTCTGCAAATATTGCAAGAGAAAATAATGATTTTTCAAAGGCAAAAGCATATTATTCAAAAATTTTAAATCAAGAACCCAACAACTTATCCGCACAACTCGGAAATGCCTATGCTTCCTTGGAGAAAAAAGAATTTGTCGAATCAAGAAATCTTTTTGAAAAAATGTTAGAAGTTAACCCCTCATTTGTACCGGCAAGACTTGGAATAATCGACAGTTATATGGCTAACACTGAAGATTTAAAGACTTTATCTGAATTGAATAAAATGCAACCTAACGAAAAAGTTCAAATTTTAAAAGCAAAGACGTACTACGAAATGAAAATGTACGAAAATGCAAAAAATTCAATAAAAGGCATCAATACCCCTGAAGGTATCAACCTAAACAACGACGTTCTGCGAGCTCAAGCTTATATTTTCAATCCCAATTATGACTTATTCACACAAAAATTAAGCGAAGAATTCAAATTAAATTACGACAAGATAGGATTTCGCAACTCCAAATATATAGACAATCTAAACTGTTATACCGACTACAACATAATCATTTACAGTTCTGGAGTTTACCCCTCAACAAACGAAAAATACAACAATGTAACCAATGAAATCAGAGGCGGTATCGAAGGAAGAATTGACCCCAACAAAGAAATCAAGCTAGATGTCGGAGCGAAAATATTTCAAGATGCAGGTGCAATGTTAAACACAGACAGTTGGATAAAATTTTACCCAAACGACAAATACAATCTCAAACTGGGGTTTTCCAGAGATAACGTACAACAATCTTATCTATCCGCAGTTGGTATGTATTTGAACGGCATTTACACGGGGCAAGTCGCAAACAACAAAGTTTACCTTGAATACGAAGCAAAAATGCCAAAAAGATATTACTCCTTCGGGCGTGGCGGATTTGGGTCTATGAATGGGCAAAACTTAAGAACCAATCCTTATTGGGAAGGAATGGTCGGATTTGGCAATTTATTATATTACACGCCTAAAAAAGAAAAAATAAAAAAAATATCAACAGATATAGTCACTTACAACGCAGGCTATAGATATAACTTGTTAGATATTTTTGATAATGAAGGCAATTTGTATGGCGGATATTGGAGCCCCACATGGTTCAGTGCCAACACGGTAAACATTACAGCCCTTGGGGAATACAAAAAATTCAACTACGGAGCAGCGGGATACGTCGGTTGGCAATACGCAATAAATCCCAAACAATCACTGTTTATCTGGGGTGCAAATGCCTTTATAAATTACAAAATTAACGACCACGTTGACGTTAATGTGGCATATAGATACTTTAATTACGCAGACGTCCAACGTAATCAATTTATTGCTAATGTAATAATAAGAGGATTTAGAAATGTTAAAATTCATTAATTGGTTATTTATAATAACAATTTGTTCTTTTGGTATTGCAATGGCTCAAAACGACTTACCTAACTTTAATGCAAGAAAAGCATATATTGCATACAAAGCTGCTTACATGAGCAAAGACGGCAGAATTATTGACAGTGAAATCAAAGCTTTAACAACAACAGAGGGGCAACTTTATCAGCCCTGTACACTTAACAAAAAAAGACAAGGAAACCATTGGAAAAATTGATGAATTTATTAAATTTGCCTATGAAAAAAAATCAATTAGATAAAAACGCATCAATATTTTCAAACGAATTTTCGACATTTTTTGAAGAATTATAATAATCAATAAACTTTTTCGGAACGAAATCTACCCCGTATTTTTCAGGATTCATCGTCCAAGGTGCAGCAGGCTCATATATTATGGGGATAATATAATATTTATCAATATATTTATATTTTTCTTTGAGTTTTTTTGCATAAGTTTCAGATTTTACATTTTCAACCTCATCAACACAAGGTAAAATAGCAAAATACAACTCGGATTTTATCTTTAATTCTTCCATATAAACAAGAATATTTTCTAATTCCTTGTTTGTATAAAAGAAAGATTTGTGAAATTTTCTTAAATCTTCACTCGCAAACTCAGGGCTGATTGCTAATATTGAATCGGGAGAAAAAGCTTTAGAATAAGCATCTAAAAACACCTTGTCTGGAAGCCCGTTTAAAGTAAATGAAGTTTTCAAAGTACCGGAGAACTCCTCTGCAATTCTATTTAACAATCTAATTAAAAATTCTCTTTTTTTAGGCTGTGGGTCAAAAGCAAAACGAAAAACCTCGATTCCACAATCTTTTTTGAGCATTTTTATCTCGTCTAAAATATTTTCTACATTTCTATAAGAAACGAAATCTCGACCGGTTACGCATTTCATAGCATCAGCACCACCGCCACACCATGTACAATTGCCCTCACAGCCTCTGCCGATACAAACGCCCTGACTTGACATAGGAAGTCGTTCAAGTGCATTTTCAAAGGCGTAATCCAAAAAGAAGGGCACTTTAGCATAGCTTTGATAATTTCTCATTTTTTTTATATCAAAAAACTCAAAAGAATCCAAATCCTCATTGCTTGCAACGAACTTTTTATCATTCAAAACCACACTACCATTTTTACGCCAAAACAGATTTGGGATATCTGAAAAATCCACCTCTTTCAAACAAACTTTTTTCGCCAGCATTTTAATTGGGGCTTCACCTTCTCCTTTGAGAACAGTATCCACAAATGGAAACAAATCAAGAATTTCTCTCCCGAAATAAGAAGCGGTAAATCCACCAATCATAACAAACACATTCGGATTTTGCTCTTTTAATATACGAATACTTTCAATGACATCAAAAGATTGCGGATGCCAATGCAAAGAAAAAGCAACGAATTTTATATCGTTATCACGCACATACTTGCTCAATTTAAACTTTTTATCCAAATATTTTTCAATACCCAGATGAATTATTTCAGCATTAAAGCCCTCTTTTTCCAGTTCATTTGCTAATGAATAAAGCCCCATCGCACAGTAATTAACATTTGAAGCGATATGTCCATCTTGAATATTTTTAACTAATTGTGGCGTATGAACCAAAATACATTTAAACTTTGACATAAAATCTCCCAGTCTCGTAAGCAAATGGATAAGAGCATTCCGACTGTAACGGCTGCGGACCAGTGAGTGATTTTCGCACTTCTTTCCTCTGTTTCCAATATTATTATATTATAAAATCTGTTGTATTTTTCTATTTGCTTAATAAAACTGTACATACTTGCCATTTTGTTAGGCTTGCCTTACAATAAATTTGAGGTAACCATGCAAGAAAAATATAAATTGACATCTAGTCTTGAAGATTATTTGGAAGCTATGTATCAAATAATTCTCGAAAAACAAGGCGTAAAAGCAATTGACGTATCAAAAAGATTGAATGTAAAGCGATCTTCTGTAACAGAAGCACTCAAAAACTTGTCCTCAAAAGGACTGGTGAATTATGGAAGATATGAGGTCATATCATTAACAGATGAAGGCAAAAAAGCAGCCCGAAGAATTATAAAAAAGCACAACACACTTTATGATTTTTTTAATCACGTGCTGGGTCTGTCACCCGAAGAATCTACAGATAATGCCTGCAAAATGGAACACTCAATCTCTGATAAAGCCTTATCAAGGTTAATCGACTTTATGGAATTTTGCAAGAATAAAGAAACCCAAAATCCAAACTTTTTATCCGATTTTCTTAAAAAAAGCAAATAAGACCAAGGAAAAATTTTTAGCCATACTGTTAGGCTAACTTAACATTGTAGCACATACAAAACAAAGGGATTAAAATGCACACTCTATCAACTCTCGGAAAATACCTAGATCAACCAAGACTCGTAGGTCAATTTACAAAAAAAGTCCCATATATTTTGATTGGGGGAGGAGTGGTTGAAACATTTTTACATACGAAAAAAGCTCCCGATAAAGAAAAAAAAGACGAATTCATAAGAACCGCAGCGGTAATGACAGGAAGCATAGGTTCAGCCCTGCTCGCAACGAGAGGAATTAAAAAATTAGGAATAAAAGGGCTATCCGCACAAATTGACCTTGAAAAACTTAAGGCAAACAATAATAAATTAACAAATAATTTTCTTGAAAAGAACAAAACATCACCAACGACAGAAGCAATTTTGAACAAAGCAAAAAATAAAATTATTAAATTTAAAGAAATAAATCACATTTATAATGAATTGCAACCGACAAAAAAGGGCAAAGATTTGTTGTCAAAACTCATTCCCGAACCGGCAAACGTAACCTCAAAAGAGATTTTTAAAGAAATAAAACGGCTTTCTTTAATGGGGTTAATCCCTGTTATAGGAGGTATCGCAGGAGGAATTGCCGGCGATAAAATAACAGACAAAAACTGGAAAGAAAAAGTCCCCAACAAAATAAAAGAAGGTGCATATCAATACCTCGCAAATATTTTCTTGTGCAATGTTGGTGCAGGAATAGCTTTGGAAATTATGGAAAAAGCAAAAATTACATCAAAAAAAGCTCGTGCCATCGGAATGATTATCGGAATCGGAACGGTCGGAGTATTAGGTGGAAGTGCAATTGCAAATTGCATAGGCAAAAATCTTATAAATCCTATTTTAAATAAAAATAAAAAAGAAAAAACGACTTCAAACTTAATAGATATAGCCATACAAAATAAGTCTAACGAAAAAGAAGAAGCTCAAAATTTGTATGCAGAAAGGAAACCCGAAGCACTGGATATCGGCTTACACCTTGATGACATTGCAACAGTTGCAGTCTTGTCAGGCTTAAAATGGATTGAGCCATCCCTCCCAATGCTTTATTCAATCTCCGGTTATAGAGCAGGTATCGGCTATAGAAACGGAAAAGAAACAAACAATAATAAATAATTTTTGTATCATTTACATGATAAGGAATTTGTTGACAATCATTCCAATGCAAACAAGCTAAATAAACATTAATAATGAAAAGAAAATAAGCTTAGATTTAAAGAATTAACCCCAGAAACGACAACAAAAAGAATTGGAAACCAAGGATTTTGAATTTCATTCATTTTAAATTTTGATTTTTTACAAGGTAAAAGCTCAACATAAACAAATAAGGAACAAGCAACATTCCTCTCATAAGTTTCACAATAATATCTATATCCACAGTTTCAAGAGATATAGCCCCTACAGCAGGAACGACTTGAGCTACTTCTCGAATAGCAGAACCTATTATGTATAATTATAGAATCGACTTAGATATAAATAACCAAATTGTAGAAATATCCCACGAAAACAAAAGTTATAAACATAAAAAGGATAAATCGAATAATGAGTTCTTTTTTCATAACCCTTGAAATTATTATCATTTCGGGTAAAGAAAGCCCTGTTGTAGCCATCATAAATACAAGAACAGTACCAATTGCAGCACCTTTTTGAATTAAGACTTGAGCAATCGGGATAATTGTTGTCGCATCAGCATAAAGAGGAATTCCGGCTAAAACAGCAATGGGAACTGCAAAAAGATTGTCTGCACCTAAATATTTAATGAAAAACTCGCTCGGAACGTACCCATGAAGCCCTGCACCTACGCCAACACCAAGTAAAACAAAAAGCCAAATCTTTGACATCAAATCTTTGGCGTATGTCATAGAAGCAAAAATTCTCTCTTTTAATGATAATTTTTCAGTATCTTCACCAGAACAAGTGCACCCACAAGGTTTTAGTTTAAACAAATAATCTTGAAGATATTTTTTAAAACCTAATTTTTCCATTAAATATCCACCGGCAATACCAACAGAAAGTCCGGTAATAAGATATAATGCAGTTAGTTTAATGCCTATAATACCTGCCAAAACTAAAATTGCAATTTCATTAATCATAGGAGACGTTATCAAAAAAGTCATTGCAACTCCAAAAGGAAGCCCTGCTTCAATAAAACCTATAAAAACAGGAATTGAAGAACACGAGCAAAATGGAGTTATTGCACCAAATACTGCAGCAAAAAAATGTGCTATAAATTTCGGTTGTTTTTCAATATAGTTTCTAAATTTAACATTATCAATTTGTCCACGCAAAAATGCTATAATCGTGATTATCGTAAATAATAAAAACAAAATCTTTAAAACATCATAAACGAAAAAATGCAAGGCTGAACCGAATTTTGTATTGGCATTAAAACCACAAACCCCATATACAAACCAATCAGCGAATTTTAAAAACATTAAACACCTCCATTTTTTGTTTTTTGTAAAATTAGTCTTTTATTAAAAAATCCACGACCATACCTTTAAGTCCTAAACTTGGCGGTAAAACATTTATAACTACCACACACAGACATCGATAAACATAGATAAACATATCCAAACTGTCAGATATCTACCTAAAAAACTCAACTTTTGTGATAATTTTTCTTTCATATATGCTCCATATTGACAACCATAAGCAAATATGCCATTATCGACATATAGACAACTGATAGTTTATTCCATTTTTGAAATATCGTCAAGAGGTAAGATGGATAATAATGTATATCTAAAAAAAGCAGAAATTTTTAAAGCACTTTCAAATCCTGTACGAATAGAAATTATTGATACGTTACTAGACGGAGAAAAATGCGTCTGCGAAATTGTCAAGAAATTAAAAAAATATGAACAACCACATATTTCAAAAAGTTTAGCAAAATTAAAATCCGTAGGCATAATTAAAATGAGAAAAGATGGACTAAATGTTTACTATTCTCTAAAATTAGGTTGCATAAGTGAATTTATTGGATGTTTGAATTCTTTATTTAATAAATAAAAGAGCATAATGCAGAAAGATAACAATATTTTTTGTTTAATTATCATTCAAAAGCCTCAGGAGGAATTTTTGGAGCTTCAGCTTCAGCAATAACCTCATAAATACTCTCAACTTCTTTTAACGACATACCTTTATCACAAACAGCAGAATAATACCCGGAAGAAGCAGCCATGTTCATGACATATATTTTATATTTATCGCCTCTAATTTTTATAAGGACGCCATTTTTTAGTGAAATTTCTTTATTAATCGGATAATTATTATAATCGCCCGATATATCTCCACCATTGTCATTTGAACTTTTTCTGACAGTTACATTTCTAAACGCATCTAATGGATATGTGATTTCAATCATATCTTTCATTGCTTTGACTTGATAATTAGACAAGCTCAATGGAAATTCAAAACCCGCAACTTTCGCTGCTTTTGCAAGATTTTCGTGACAGTCAAACCAAGGATTGGGGAGTAACACAACGCCCTTGTCCGTACAACCTGTAAAAAAAGTTGTAATAAAAAACAAACTGGAAATTAAAATAAAATATTTAACAAAATACCTCATTTACTAATCATATGCTAAAAATAACATTTTAAAACAAGCAAAAGATATTAAAGTGATAATTTATGAAAAAATGATATTTTGTTATTATAAATTACTTCATATTTAAATTTAAGTCCGGCTTTTTTTATATCGCTTGCTATTCCATCAGCATATTTCAATGACATAAAAACAACATCAAATTTTTCTTTTTCTAATAACTCAACAGGAATTGCACGCAAATTATTAACAGTAGTTTCTTCTTTAAATTTTTTATCACAAACTGCTACTATATCAAGATTGCTTAAATCATAACGTTCAACAAGGCATTGAAAGACAAGTCCGGCACCATAAATTAAAAGCTTTTTACCTTTATATTTTTTTGCCAATTTATCAATGTATTTTTGCTGCTTTACATACCTAAAAAAAGCACCCCACTTAGATTTTTCAGATAATTTTAATAAACGAGTATCCAAACCCCACAAACGCCCGATGGTTGCCATATAAGCATAAATAAATATTATTTTTTGTTTAAACGACAACATTCTGAAAATTTTATAGTAATTGTTAAAGTAATTATTATAAAATATTTTATTTACATATATTTTTGCTTTAAAGAAGTCGAACAAACTATTAGCACCATGACGCAAACCATCAATAATTTCAATTTGTTTTTTTCTGTTTTTTATCAAAGAAATAGCTGAAAAATAAGCCGGCGTCCAATAAAGATAAATCCTGTCAACAGGTATATATTTTTCATCTAACCCACGCAAATATCTTTTATAATTACTTGTGAAATCCTTACCTGCGGAAACGAGTTGAGCTTTTTGAGGAAGAAATATTTTGCCATCTTCATTAATTATTTTTGCAATAATAGGAGAATGAGAAAACAGAATGGAGCACGATTCATACATATTAAAAACCGTGGTATAAGTTAAATGAGAAGTTTTATATATACAAGCGGGAACAAAAGTTGAAGCATAAAAGACATCAGCAAGACTATTATGAAGTTGAACACCCAAATTTGATTTATGTTGAGTAAAAACAGCATCATACCCATCATAAATAGCATTTTCGATTTCGTCCCAATGATTCCAATTGAAATCATCATCATCACAAATCACCCAAACATAAGGCATTTTTGCTATTTCATAAGCATAAGCAATATTGGCACACCCCCCAATATTTCTTGGTTGAATTACATGATGAATATTATTATATTTAGCAGAAAAAGTATCAATTACCTTATCAGTACCATCTGTTGAACAATTGTTTAAGACAGTAATTTTAAGGGATTTTACAGGAGAAGATTCAGCTAAAAGTTGTTGTAAGGTAGAAAATATTTTTTCTTTTCGATTATATGTAACAATAATAATTTCTAACATGTCGTTTAGTTGCATGTACCACTCTCCTAATATATTTTTTATTATATCACACAAAAATAAAAACCCAATTTAGGGCTTTTAAGTGGTGCCGCGTCTCGGAATCGAACCAAGGACACAGGGATTTTCAGCTCATCCATAGTTAAATCCCTTTATTTATAATTATTTCCAGATTGTTACTCTTAGTTCTTCTTTGATATGTTGAGTATCTATAACTTTGTACATTTGATTCTCAATATATACTTTGTTTTCTAGATAAAGTGTCACGTAATTGACACAATGACCCTAATTTGGTAATTAAAATAATTTTTAAGAACGCCCCCGGGGGGGCCTTTTGAGTTGGAAATTTTACATAAGCGAACCCATTTACCCCACAGGGTCCCGAAACATAAATACAAAATTAGCTTATTTTGGTTATAATTATTAATTTTTTGTTTATTTTGAGGTGTTTTTTAAAATTACTATTATAATTTAAATAAGCACTAGAATTTAGTAACTAAAATTGCCCTCGACAATTGGTCGATGTGTCAATCTAGGCTCAGGGGGAATTAATAAACGAAGAGTATGGTAATGGGTAAAACAACAAAACAATACAGAGATGCTGACACCGGTCAATACGTAACTAAGTCTTATGCTGACAAAAATCCAAAGACTACTGTTTCTGAAACCTCTAAGCATTCTAAGCCAAACACAAAAAAGAATTAATAGATTAGCAATAAGTGCTCTAAACAGCTATGAAATAGGAGAGAGATTTTGTCTCTCTCCTATCGTATTAAATTATGCATTAATACTGAAACTAGTTCTGATTATTATTATCATCTCTACTTCTTATTATAGGTTGAGTTCCTTCTTTAGGCTCGCTTGCATTAATTCGTTCTTCAAAAAGTTTTCTTGATTCACTAAAATCAATCGTAGATGATTGTTCAATAGATGATGATTGCTTTTGATTTTTGTTCTTATCTTCTGTCACTTTAACCTCTATCTAAAATTACTTTTTATTTTTTCTCACAATACCTTTTGTTCCATCTTTAGGACCACTACTATTAGACGTTTTATCTTTTAATACACTTTCAGAAATTGTTGTTTTTGGATTTTTGTCAGCATAAGACTTGGTTACATATTGTCCTGTGGCTGCATCTCTATATCTTTTTCCAGAGTCTTTTGCCATAAAAAGTCTCACCCCAAAATTATAAATAGTAAACTTATTGTTATAATTATAACATATGTTATAAAGTTATCATGTTTACCTAACAGCTTTGAAGATTGCTCGTCTAACAATTTATTGTTTTCTTTTATAATTAGGTAATAATTATAAACCATTTGTACAAGAAACTCTTTTTCTCTTTTACCTTTAAATAGTTTATTTTCGTACGCCTGTAATACTGGAAATGTTGTATCTATCCTACGGTAGCCTGATTTGAATCGTTGCAGTATAAATATTTTACAGGTAAAGCTAAATAATAAAACTAAACCTACTTCCAAAGTAAAAACACTAAATATTTGTAAATAAGATAGATTAGTAAAATATTTCTGTTCTGATAAAAAAACAATAATGGTTATAAAATACCCAAGAAAAATTGCAGACATATTAAAAAGGCTAGATAACTTCTGATTATTATTGTTAAAATCGGCAATAAAATTACTACTTTCACATTCATAAAATTGTTTGATGTTTTGTAGAATTGAAATGTCTTTTATGTTATCAATTTCTTTGAAGAAATCTTTATTACTTATACTTTGTTCTTCCATTACTTATTCTCTTTTAATAATTCGTTAACCCAACGTATTATTTCATTATCTGAAAAAATATGCATTTGAAATCTAACAAACAATTCTCTACAAAATTCTACGATAATATCTTTGTATGATGCCCTTAACTCAACCTCATTAAATTGTTTTTTTATCTCAATAACATTAATTTTTGAAATATAATCTCCACGAACCAGAACGTAAGGAGAAAAACTCGTTAGTAATCGATCTTTCGTTTTGTGTAATTTTAGAATAATTGATATATTTTCATTAGGACAAATAACTTCATATAAGCGTTTTAAGAATAATATATATTCAGTTATTGTGTATATTACGTCAATGTAGTCAATAGTGTGAGTTCCTTGCATCGCCTGTTCATCTTTTTCATATGTTCTAATGACTTCTTGTGAAAGCATTAATCCATTTTGAGCAAAATAATACCTAGTATAATAACCATAACTATCTGAATTAAAGTAACTACAACCACCATTGTTTGTTATGTAAAAATTAGCTAATGTTGGAAATGTACGACCTCGAAGATGAACAAGAGAATTGTTAATTATTTTTTCTAATTCATTTATCTTAAATCTTTCTCTTTTATTTTCCAACGGGTATGAAATCAACTCATAATATCCCAAGGAGTCAAATTTATCTTGGTAATGATTTTTTAGATAGTCATTTGCATCTTCTCTATCTTTATCATAACTTTCTATCTCCTTATCAATAGGTTTCCCTTTGATTAACGTATGTATGCTTGATAGTAGGTTGTCACCTTTTTTAGTAATCGCTCTGCCGATTAATTCCCTCATTTCATGATTTGAGGGAACCATTTCACTTGAAGCTGCATCTGTTCTTATGTAAATCCTACCTCTTTGAATGCAAGAAGAATCCTTTTTTGTGATAATGATATCTTCTGTAAATTCGGGAACTTCAATAACAATTAGTTCTTTATCTTCTATTTGTACTTGTTTTATAGTGCAAGAATGTTTAGGATCAGTATACTCATGTAATAAATTATTTATTTGTGTTACATCATAAGATTTTAACTGTTCTTTAGATAACCCCTTAATAATCCAAGTTCTATCCTCAATACCTATTACAATCTGTCCACCATCCTTAGTATTAGCCATTGCAATAATATCTTTTATTATCTCGCATTGATGGTTTCTGTCTAAATCAGTCCATGAAAAACTATCTTTAAAATCACAATTTTTTGTTTCTTGTTTGTTTGAAATTAATTCAATTATTTCTTCCATAATAACTATTCTAATAATTTAACGAGTCAAAACATACTAATTTTACATCGTTTATGCAAATAAGGCAAAAATTTTTTCTGTAATAAGTTTATGTGATTTCTGAATCTTGAACAGTCGTCAATTTTTCAAGAGAATTTTTGAGTATGGGCTATGTCAAAAACATATAATCATAGCAATCTTATTTTTATTCTTTATTACGAGATTAATATTGTTTAATTTTGATAAAAGAATCAAAAAAGAGACTAATAATTAATTTTTAATGTCATTTTTAATGAAATAACCTGTTTTTTACTATGTGTGATTTAAGTTTTTTATTCAAAAAATTTTTTCTTATTAACTTACTAATCTCAATGAGAAAATTTTCAGTAATTTGACCTCAAAAATTTGTCATATTGTCATGTTGTCATGTGTTAGTGAAAACTTTTGATCTAGAAAAAATACATAAATATATGTGTATATTCCTTTATTAAAAAGGTTTTAGAGTGTCTTGACAATATGACAAATTCATAATAATTGAGTTGAGATTAGTCTTACAGTTTTTATAATTAGTATATGGATAAAGATATTTTAAAATTATCATTAGAACATATTTGGGAAGATTCTTCTTATGAAGAAGCAATGGGGTATGATCCTTCAATTTATGATTTATTCGTAAATGTTGAAGAAGGTATTTGTATCTACAAAGAAAAACAAATCAATCTTCGAAAATCTCACTTGGAGTATTTAAAGCTTGTTATAAAAAATAGTCGCAATAATAAATATACTTTTTCAGAAAAAATCAAGGATGAACTCAATATTGAAACAAAATCCGTAGACAAAATGAAAGAACTTATTAATAAAACTTTTAAGGAAAAATTTGACATAGAACTCATTGTTAATTTTAAAGGGTATGGTAATAAAATTAATTCAGAAATACTTCAAATATACGCAATATAATTTTTAAACACATAATTTAAAAAAAGAGCCTATCTTGCAGGCTCTTTTTTGTGCGTAAAATAAAAGTCGATTTCAAGTCGTTTTAGGGTCGAAAAACAAGCGGTATACCAATACTAGTGGGTGATATATAAGTATTATTGAGAAAAGATTTTCACCTAATATTACATAACAAAAGGAGAACTCAAAATGATCAAAGAGTTATTTATTTACCCAGACGGAAGAATGGATACGGAAAATGCAGCACGGTATCTAGGATTATCAAAGAAAACTTTAGCACAACACCGCAGTGATGGAGGAAAAGGTCCTCCATATATCAAAAGAGGTCGGGTGTTTTATTTCAAAGATGATTTAGATGCGTGGCTATTAGAACAAGGTAAATTCACAAGTACATCTCAAGCAAATTACATAAAAAGAAAGGGAATCTAAAATGACACAAGAAAAAACAGAAAGAGGTACAGAAATGTCAGAAGAAATTAAAGGAGAACAAAAAATGACAAGGATTATCAAGGCTAGCATCAACAGAAAGTACGTAAATAAAGAGGAAGTTACATTACACAAGAACAGGTCTTTTACTAAATTTGAAGGCACAATAAAAGAATTAGCGGATGTAATTAATCAAGGCCATACATTTTGCACAAGATTAAAAGATGGAAGCAGATGCGAAAAGAACTTTGAATCGGCAGACTTTATAGTATTGGACTTTGATGGAGGAATTTCTCTTGAAGAAATAAGAAATAATGAATTCATTAAAGAACATGCAGGAATGATTTATACAACACCAAACCACAAAAAAGATGGTAAAGATAGATTTAGATTAATTTTGCCTCTTGAAGGAACCATCAAAGATATAAAAGAATACAAAAAACTAATAAAAATTATTCTTAATATGTTTACAGCAGCAGATCAGACATGTAGCGATGGTACTCGTTTCTATTTTGGTTCTAAAAATTCTAACCCCGAAATCTTGAATGGATATTTAAGCAAAGAAGTTGTAAAAGAATTAATCGATAGCTATATTGAGCCAGTTCCAATCGCAACAATCTTAAATGATGACTATAAATTTTCAAAAGAAGATATTAGAGAAATGCTAACCTATATCCATAAAGAAGCAGGATATCAAATATGGCGTAATATATCTTGGGCGGTTCAAGAGGTCTTGGGCGAAGATGCTAAAGAAGGAATAGAGGAATGGAGTCCTGATTTCAAGCATGAAGGAAAACATCTAAAAGACCTACTTAGAAAAGGGTTGTCAGGTAATGATGACAAAAGAATAACTGTTAGAACCCTACTATGGTATGCCTCTAAGAATGGATACAAAATGACAAAGAATGAGTTCAGCCCAACTAATGCAGGCCATGTAGTATTAAAGCATTTATTTAATGACGGTGTCGGTTATATTACAATTGCGGGTGAATTATATGAATATGTAGAAGATTAGATACAGAACTGTTAAAATTGGCAAAAACTCATAAATGTAATTATACTGGATACGCTGATGATATTACTTTTTCTACAACATTAAATGTTTTTCCAAAAGAACTAGCTATCATTGACCACCTTTCTAATGATTACAAAATAGAAATAGGCAACTTGTTAAAAAATATTTTGTTAGAGAATGGATTTGAATTAAATGAAAAAAAGGTTCGTTTGCAAACTAAGCAACAACGGCAGGAAGTAACAGGTTTAATCGTAAATAAAAAAAGAAATGTAAAAAGGAGTCTAATCAAACAAATAAGGGCAATGTTACATGCTTGGGGAAAATATGGTTTGCAAAATGCGGAAAAAGAGTATTTTTTAAAGTATGATAAAAAACAGAGAAATCCTGACTTTGAGCCGCCTATGTTTAATAATGTTGTTGTTGGCAAAATACATTTTATAAAAATGATAAGAGGAGATAGAGATCCAATATATCGGAAGTTATTAAATAAATACAATACATTAATAATGAGAGATGGTATTACAAAAAAAAGGTATAATCTTTTACCTATTGATTCTATTGAAGAAATACAAGAAAAAATATGGATAATAGAAAGTGAAGACGAATATGGCACAAAAATAATTCAAGGCACAGCCTTTTCATTGGTTGGATATGGCTTAATTACTTGTGACCATTGCATTATAGATGAAAACGAAACTGTAATATACAAGTGGTATGAAGTTAATAAAAGACATAAAATTAAAGTATTAAAAAGGAATAAAGATATTGATATTGCTATATTTACTTTATTAGAGGAATCAATATATGAAATTCCATCATTTACTCAAAAAGACAATCCGTCGTATAGTCATGGCACCAAACTTACAATAGCCGACTTCACTCAATATGGAGGAAATGATACACCTAACATTCGCGATGCTAGAATTAGTGGTCATAAAGAAACCTCAGTAACAATCTGTATGGGAGATAATTTAGAAGATATTACAGTAAAAAGGTGCAAGCTTGATACTCCTATAATTGCTGGGGATAGTTGTGGTCCTATTCTTGATAAAAACAATGAAGTTGTAGGAGTTGCCGTAACAGGAGCTGACTGTTGGGAAAACACGAAAGAAACAGAAAATTATGGGGTTATACCTATTCAAACAATTAATTATTTAATTAACAATGGTTTAAAAACTCAAAATAATTAAATTTAACTTTCATGCACTGTTTATAAAGTGAAATTAAAATTTATTTTTAATTTTATTTTCAATATTTATAATATCATTACATTCTGTACTTAATGTATTTTGGTCTAGATTTAAAAGTTCTTCAATTTCATTTTTGGACAAACAGACATTATATTTTTGAGAAAAAGTTCTTACAAAACTTTCTCCATCCCATTTTTTACCTTCTAAGATCTTTTTTGTTGCACTTTTGAGGACGGTAGGATTTGAAGGCAGTAAATCATTGTCATATGGTTCTCCATTTCGCCATCCTCTATAAGAATATTTTCGTACCATATTTTGATATTGAGAGGGAGTTATTATTTCTAAATCTTTAGCTCTCATCATCATTGCAGCTATTGATGTGTGCCATTTGAGTTTCAGTTTTATATAAGTATTCAGGGATAAAGGTGATTTGGATATGTCCTTAATAAAAGCCTCTTTTGGAAGTAAAAAAGCCGCAGCAAATTTATTAGCTTGATTTTCGATGTTTGAAAATTCGGATTTTGGCATAGATTCCAGATCCTCATTCCAGTTATGTAAAATAATATGGGCCAATTCATGTGCACAACTAAACTGTCTTCTAGCTTTTGTTTCTTTATTTGTTGTAAGAACAATTAAATATTTTTCTCCAGTACTTGTTTTTAATTTTTGACTATAAGCATCAATACTTTTACTTGTTGACGTTAAACTAGTTATAATAATACCAGACTTTTCAAGTTCATAAACCAAATCTTGTATAGGGTCTTGACTTAACCCCCAATGCATTCTTATCTCAAGTGTCAAAGCATCATAATCTATTGACTCATTGGTTTCTTTGATTTCCAAGTTTGGAATATTGAATTTGGGAAACTTGATACTTTCTGCTAGAAAATCATACAAGATTGCAATATATTCACCTTTTTTAATTTGCGCTATACGATCTTTTTTATTTGTACCTAATAATGACCTAAAATAAGTTGCTTTAGTTTCTGTTATCATTTTGTCTTCTTGTAAAAAATAATCTTTAGGGAAGCCTAAAACAGTCATTATTTTAAAAATTTTGCTAGGTTCTGGTATTATTTCACAATTTTCATATTGTGATATTGCTTGTTTGGATACGTCAATCTGCTTAGACAATTCATCAAGAGTCATGGCACGATATAATCTAGCGGCTTTTAGTCTATTGCCGTTAAATTTTTCTTTTAACATGTTTATTTCCTATTTAATCTTATATACTCTTTTGTTCTTCATCTTCCTCGTCATTAATATTATCATCGATAAACTCTGTTAATTCATCTTTGGAAGTTTCAAGTTCTATTGCCTTATTATTAATTTGATCAATTAATTCTCTGCTCGAATCATTATTTAATGGATCAAATGAACTTGTGTCTATATACTCACTCCAATCTTCTACATATATTTGGTGTAATTTATTGTCATAGAATCCCGCTGAGAGTTTTGATATATCATCACCTTGTGAATTAAAAGTCACAATGACAATCCTTAAATCTTTAGGTACCTCATGTTCCTGAATTCCAGGACATACTTCTTGTAAAACTTGAAATGGCGTTCTAATTTCTCCCAAACATAAAAATAGTTGTTTTGATATCCATTTGTTTATATCACATAAACGTTGGGCGTAATGAGGTGGTCTCACTTTTGGTACTGAGGTAACATTAATTTTTTTTGAATTATTAATTTCTTTTCTTTTACGTGTTAGATTATTTTCTTTCATAAAAATAAAAGCAATATTGCTTTTATGATCAATTAAAAGAGGTATATTCCAAATGCCGCTGAGTAACTTATAAGCATTAACATTTTCAATAATATCACTAATTTTGTGTAGTTTTTCATATCTCAACATCCACTCAAACATTGATGCACCATTGTTATAATGCTCAATATCATATTCTCCTTTTATGTTTCTAATAAAACCTTTGACATTGATACATTTTCCGATTTCTTTTTTTAAATTTTCTGATACTAACCCCAATTCTAAAGACGTACTCATTAAATCCTGCTTTCACTTTATTTCGTAAACATTTCGGCTTTTACTGTACATATATTCGCATATTTACGAAAATTTGTCAAGGGCGTAATTATTCCTGACACGCAAATGACACATAGTTGAAAAATTTATATTAAAAAACGGACCTTTAAAAGTGTCCGTAATTCAATTATATTCTGTTTTTAGAATGGTGCCGCGTCTCGGAATCGAACCAAAGACACAGGGGGTTTCAGAATACCTTATGAATTTACCTTACACTACGTTTTGCGCCTATCTTGTTCTCTGTAGTTCTATTTAGATTGTTTTTTAAAACTTTAAATTTTCTATAAAAATCTATGAAATTCGCCACTTTTCTCTGCAAATTTTCACAACTTTTACACACGACCACCTTATAAGCAAAAAACTTGTGTAATTTCAAAGCACCACATAGGGCCAATTTTTGCGATAATTTTTACAGGTGCAAAGCCATATTCCCCAGAGAGAAACGAGGGATTAGGGCTTTGAAACATTAATTGTCATTTGAATGAGGTCTTTCTGTTGGCGTGTTATCGGGTTCAGGATTTGAGCCACCTCTTTCTGTTATCCACTGACTATCATGAATTCTAGTTTGTCGCTGCCCCTCGTTACCATTTTCGACTATTTGTCTATCGTTATTTCGTGGATGATTACTGTTGTTTCTTTCTTCGTTTGCCATTTTTTCTCCTTTAATATTTTTGTATCTATCATAATGTTTTGTTTTGGTCAATTTGAAAAATTCAATTGTAATATTATCTATTTTTCTCGTCATGTACAGCCCCGGAGTTCTATAAAGTTCCTTATCATTCAAATCGTAAACAATAACATCTAGTATAAACAATTCATTCTCTTTGACATTATCCGAGAATTTGCTTACCCAGCCTTCATATCTTTGTTTTATTTCAAAATCAGTAATTAAAACCCAATGATAGTCAGAATCGGGCATATCAAAAATTTCATTCCATACGTCAATTCGGCTAAATTTTTTTGTTATAATTAACCTTTTATATAGATTTAGAAAAGTTGGAAATATTTTTTCTATAAAATTGCTATTTTGTATTTTTAAATTTAGATTATATGCAATTTTATGATTGACAAAATAAGAATATAGAACGACTGTAATAATCGCAACTAACGAAACCATAAATATTTCTTTGTAGTGAAATATTTTACTGGTATTAAATAAGTCATTAAAAAAGTATATATCTGATGATTTTGTAAACATATATTTTAGAAACGCATATATTGAATAGACCATAATTGAAAAAATAAAGGAATAAACAATAAAAAAACTAAATTCCTTTTTTGGTCTAAAAGTAAATTTATGTAATAAAATGTAATATAAAATTCCTGGAAAAAATAAAAATAATAATTTTATGGTTAATTCTGTTATGTTGCCTATATATTTATTTCAACCTCTCAATAATCCTCAAATATTCTTTTTGAGATTCAAGAACCATTTCTGAAATGAAATTTATAAAAGGTTTAACGTTTTGAGTTGTATGTGCTTCTTCGAGATTACCAATATAGTCGTTTTTCACAATCGGAGGAATAACAACTATATTATACCCTGCTTGAAGCAAAGCCAAATTCATCAAAAGCCTTGCACATCTGCCATTTCCATCCATAAAAGGATGAATTGCAACAAATTTTTCATGAATTCTTGCTGCAAATTCAACAGGGTGATATTGCTTTTTTGCTTTAGGAATATTTTCGCAAAACTCTTGCATTAAGCTTTTAACTTTGTCGTGTTTTGGAAGCTCGAATTCGCTACCGGTAATCATTACATTGCAATCCCTGTACACTCCGGCTTTTTGCTCATCAATATTTTTATAAAAAAGTTTGTGCAATTGCAAAATGTCATCTTCTGTAATTATATTTTCCGTACTCAACTTAAATAAAAGGTCGTACGCTTGAGCGTGCCCGATAACTTCTAAATGTTCTTTTACAGATTTCCCCCCTATTGTTAAACCGTCTTCAATAATTATTTTTGTTTCAACAAGGGTTAAAGTGTTGCCTTCTATGGCATTTGAAGAATAAGTTAAACCAATTTTATAGTATGCCTTTAATTGCGATAAAACTTGTTCGGATAAAGGTCTGAAACTATCTATTTTTGCTTTATATTCGTCATTATCTTTAAATCTGTTTTGATACATTGGAACACCTCTTGCTTATTGTACCATAAAAGTTATCGAATTTTAAATATAATCCGAGTGTCTTGAACCTAGCCCTAGCCTCAAAATTGCAATGTGTAATTTTGATTTTTTGTAAATTTTTTCAAAGTTTAAAATCATTGAAACAAAAAATATTAATAAAAATAAGAGTTTTATGAGACATATGGACATGCAGACAGGCATTAGTTAAAAAATTTAAAAATAAAATAAAAAATATATATTTTTTTTTAAAATTAAAATTTATTTTTTATTTATATATGTCTGTATGTCCGCATGTTATAATGTTTGAATGGAAAATAATTCTAAAAATAAAATAAATTTTATAAGCACAATCCCTCAAGATTATGAAGAGTTTATGGGGTGGGAACCTGATATTTATGATTTTTATCTTAATGAAGAAAATGAAACTTGTAGATATAAAGAAACAATAATTAATTTTACAAAACACGAAATTAATTATTTAAAAATTGTTATTAAAAATTCGAAAAAAAATAAATATACAAAAAGTTCTGATATTGCAGAAGTTGTAGGCATAGCCGCTAAAAGTGTTGATAAAATTAAAGAACGGATAAATAAAAAGTTTAGGCAATTTGCTGATTTTGATTTAATTGTAAATAAAAGTGGCTATGGAAATAAGATAAATAATGATATAGGCCTTTTTTCATAAAATATGGAAAATTCACATTCAATTTAAAGCGACTAATAAAATTAGTCGCTTTTTTGCCGAAAATATGTCGAAAAACTTACGGTATGTGGATTTTAGGTTTTGTTGTCAAATAATATTTGGAGGTAACAAGACATGCAAAACTTACAAATTTATCCTGACAACAGATTAGATGTAAAAAATACGGCATTGTATTTAGGAGTTAAGGAAAAAGCTCTTGCTCAATGGCGATATTTTGGAAAAGGTCCGCCTTATATCAAAAGAGGGCGCATATTCTATTTTAAGGAGGATTTAGACTCTTGGCTCTTGGAATATGGCAAGCAGACTTCAACGAGTCAGAATGTAATACAAAAAATGAAAAAAATTGAATATTCAATTAACAAAAAAATGATTAACAAGACACCCATTACCGGAAACAATAACAAATGTTTTGTTAATCAAAATGGCACCGCTCAAAAGTTGGCAAATGCAATTAATGAAGGTTTTGCTTTTTGGGCAAAATGCCAACAAAACAAAACAAGAAATAAGAAAATTTTTATTTCGTCTGAGGTACTCGTTCTGGATTTTGACAATGGCTATTCATTAAAAGAGGCATACGAAAATAATTTTATTAAAAAATATGCAACAATAATTTATAAAACGCCCAGCCACACAGAAGAAAATAACCGTTTTAGAGTTATTTTTGAAATTGAACTGCCAATAAAAAATCAAGAAGCCTACGAAAACGCAATAAGAGGATTATTGAAAATATTTCCTCAAGCTGATTCTGCTTGTTCTGATTGCAGTCGTCTTTTTTATGACTCAAAGGGTTCAAACCCGGAAGTTTTTGAAAAATTTATTCCTAAAGAAATTATCTCAGAACTTATAGAAAGCGGAAGACAAAGTTATATTAACAAAGATAGCAAAAATGATAGCGACAAAGAAAATGATTTTGACAAAAACATTTATACGAAAGAAAAAATAGAAGAAATGTTATCCTATATCGAACAAGACCCGGGCTATGAATATTGGCGAAATATCGTTTGGGCTATTGCTTCTGTAATTAAAGATGATGAAGAAGTTTACAATATCATTGATAAATGGTCGCCCGATATAAAAAATAAAGGTAAACATTTAAGGGCATTAATAAAAAACGCAAGAAAACAAAATTCTACAATACGACTCATCACTTTTAAAACTTTACTTTGGGAAGCAAGCAAAAGAGGTTATAAAATCAAGATAAAAAAATCTGAAAAAATTGCAGGACATATTGCCTTAAAAGAATTTTTAAATAGCGGTCTTGGTTATATAACGGTCGGAAATACATTGTACAAATATAATGGAAATTATTATAAAGAACTTGAAGAAAATTATGTAATAACGCAATTAACGCATTTTTTTGATAAATGGCAAGATAATAAGGGTGAATTTAAATTTGCAAAACCAAATTATGTAAATGAAGCACATTCCTATATTTTAAGAAAAACTCGAATAAGCGAAGAGCTTATAAATCCGCCTGGCATAAATACTAAAAACGGGTATTTGAAAATTTCCTATAATGAAAATAAAGAGGCTGTATTTGAATTAATGCCCCATAGTCCTGAATTGTATTTTACATATTACTCTAATTTTGAATACAATCCGCAGGTTTCAAGTAAATATTTTGATGAAGTTATGAACAAAATGTTGAGCAAAGAAAAACAAGCGATTTTGTTCAGGGTTCTCGCTTCATCATTTGATTTAAGTGAAGTCCGCAAAAGATTTTCAAGGATGGTAAGAATTCTTTTACTCTTGGGTGATGGTAGTAACGGAAAAGACACCGTCAATGAATGGATTAGGCAATTATATGCAGGTAACGGAATAACATCAATCCCTTTGCAAGCATTTAAAAGTGCAGATAAAAGCAGAGAGTTTACACTTGCTGGGCTTGCTGTAAGTAAAGTTAATTGGGCTTCGGAAAGTTCTGTTATTGCATTAGATGAATGTAAAAATTTAATTAATTTTGCAACAGGCGATTCAATGAAAGTTGAAGAAAAATATCAAAAACCTTTTTATATAAAGCCTAAGGCAATAGGCATTTTCAACTTAAATACAATACCCTACCTCTCATCTAATATTGAAGCTGTTTTAAGCAGATTTGCACTCATTAAGTTCGAAACGATATTTTCATCAAATCCAAAACCAGGTCAAGAAAAAGCAGATCCGAGATTAAAAGAAGATGAAGAATTTATATGCAAGGAAATTTTGCCTTCATTTTTAAATCGCTTAATAAAAGAATTCAATAATTTACTAAAAGAAGGCATTAATTATTCGCCTGTTGAAGACGGTTTATCTGCTATGCAATACGCAAGCTCGCACATTCAAAGATATATTGAAGATAGTGAAATTGAAGAATGCGAACTTGAAGAAGGTATAACCGAAACAGAACTTATGCTTGATTATTGTGCTTTTTCTAAAAATCAAGACATTATGGAACTTGGTGTTGACGACACTTGTGCAAGGGTTATTAGCCAAAATAAATTCGATAAACCGATAACGGATAAAACTGCAATTACAGAAAGATTCAAAAAGTTTTTCCCTAATTTAAAATATGGAAAACTAAAAAACGGTCAAAGAAAAATCGGGCTTAAAATCGGCATAAAAAACATTGTAGAACCTAATTATTAAAAATCATATTAAATGGGGTGGTTTACTCTGCCCCTTTTAAAAAAATAGTGTACAAAATCCCCCTTGTACTTTATTATAGGCGAGTTTAAGGGTAAAAAGGAAGAAGGCAAAAATGAGCATAAAATATGAAAAACTTACAAAAGCAAATTGTTCAAAACTTGAATACGGCAAAATGATTGTTGAAAACGGAATTGTTTATGAAAAAACAAAAAATAATGACGGCAAATTTTCAGTTAATATTTGTGTAAACGGAAAAAGAATTCACAGAGTCGCGGGCTTTTAATCAGACGGAACAACAAAAAGCAAGGTTGAAGAAATAATTTCTCAACTTAAAAATGATGCAAAATGCGACAGGTTAAATCTTCCGCACGCAAGAAAAGTGCCGTTAAAGTTTAAAGAGGCAAGCGAAAAATACATTAAAGGCTTAAAAGAAACAGGCGGTAAATCAATTACAAAGAAAGAACAACAATTAAGAATGTACCTTGTGCCGTTTTTCAAAAATTATATTGTGAGCAAAATCTCAACTTTTGACATTGAAAAATACAAAAGCGAAAGGTCAAAAACAGATATTTCAAAATCAACAATAAACAGAGAAATTCAAACGCTTTCACATATGTTAAATTCGCTTGAGGACTGGGGCTTGATTCCTCATAAAAATTGTAAAATTAAAAAATTCAGAGAAGATAACGCAAGAAATTTTGCCCTCTCGCCGGAAGAATGCAATAGAATTTTGGATATAGCTTCCAGATATTCCAATCAATATATTTACCCATTTATTTTAATTGCACTTGGAACATCAATGCGAAGAAGCGAAATTTTATCAAGCGAGCTTAAAAACATTAATATTGCAGAAAGAGTGATATACATTCCACACGCAAAAGCAGGAGCAAGAACGCAAATGATGACAAAAGAGGTTGCAAATTTTTTAAGAGATTATATTCCTATGGTTGACAGTTCGCAGCCGTATTTATTCCCATCAAAAAATGCAAAATCAGGGCATTTAAAATGGATTGATAAAGCCTTTAGAGCAGTTGTTGAAGAAGCAGGGCTTGACTCAAAAGTTGTTGTAAGACATACTTTAAGGCATACCGCAATAACAAGGCTTGCAGAAGCGGGAGTTGATTTAAGAACTATACAGAGAATTTCAGGACATAAAACAATTCAAATGGTTATAAGATACTCTCATCAAAGCGGAGCCCATGTAAAACAAGCTATGGATGTGCTTGAAAATTCTTATAAAACAGGTTGCGAGAGTAATTTAAAGGCCATATAAACTATTGCATTTTAAAATTAAATAATTTTATCCGAGAGTGTAAATTTAATAAATTCTAAAAAAGTATGCGCAAATTATCAAAATTAAAACGAAAATCATACCTATTAAAACTGTTAATAATTTTTCAACCCTACTTAAAGAACAATAATACATTTTTAATTTTAAAAATAATTTTTCAAAAAAATGTTGTATTTTATCTCTATGATTATAAACAAAAATACATAGCACGATTAACAATATAAAGCATATTACCGTTATAAAACTTTCAATTTTTTCTTGTCGTGATTGTTCTTCTAAAAGTTGTGGCAACTTTTGTATTAAAATTAAATTGTCAGGATTTTTATCTCCAAAATAATAGGGTGTGAAGCCTTTTGTCATTCTTAATATCTCCTGTAATTTTGCTTCATATTCATATTTTTAATGACTTCTAAATTATGATTTACATTGTTCAAATTGTTGTTTAAGTTATAAAGTTGCATTTGGCTTGCACTTGATGCATTTGGCGGTTGATATGTTGAGTAATTTGCAGTTGGGGTGTAATTAGATTGAGGATATGGCACAGGATAATATGGAGCTGGAAGTATAACAGATGGCGCCACAGCCTTTCTTCCTGTATCTAAACAAGTTTCGCAATTATATGCAAAGGTCGTTTGCCCTTGCATTAAAAGTAATACTATCAAACATTTTAGGAACTTTTGCACAATCTTACTTGTCATATTTTATATCTCCTATTTAATTCGATACAAAAATACTTTTAAGATATTTTGACTAATCTCACTTGGTAGAAAAATTATAACTTAAAAAAGAAAATATGTACAATGAGCAAACGAGATTTAAAAAAGTTAGGTTTGAATATTAAATTTTTGAGAAAGTCAAAAGGGCTTTCGCAAGAAAAGTTTGCTGAAAAAATAGGGAAATGCAGAAATTATGTTGGCATGATTGAAAGAGCAGAGGTAAACACCCCTGCCGGTACATTGTTTGATATTGCCAAAGCTCTTGAAATAGATATAAAAGAACTTTTTAATTAATCTTTGATGTCATCTTCCGTATAAAGATTCAGCTTGACTTTAATTTTGTGAATTCCTTTAAAATGTCATCAATCGAATCTTTCAAATCTTCACAAGTCGCTTCAATAAATTCATTCATAGTTTTTCCCTTTCAACTGTAACGATTTAATCGTATAGCGAAGGGGATGGGATATAAGTATTTTTTTAGATTATAATTAAAATTGTTAAATTATGTTGGAGAGTTTAAATGCAAAAATATTTTAAACAAGCTTTAGACAATATCGCAAGATATGGAGATACGGACATTTTTCCATACACAATCGAAAAAAATATTTTTTTCGATTTAAAAGAGGAATCATTGAAATTATTGGAAGAAATACATACTAATTTCGATTCTAAACTAGCTGAAATTCCACCTATTAACGAAAATACATTAGCACCATCAAGCTATACCGGTTTTAGAATTGCAACGCAGATCGATCCAATATGGAATGCTTATTTATTGGGATTAGTATTATCATTGAGTAAAGATATTGAAAAAGCCAGATTAGATAAAAAATTAAATAAGGTTTTTTCGTATAGAATCAAATACAATAAAAATACTAATAAAATTTTTGATGAAAAATATGGATATAATTCATTTTTAAAAGAAGCTATTAAAAAAGCTAAAAAATATAAATTCGTTTTGAGCACAGATATTGCTGATTTTTATTCTAGAGTATATCATCACAAATTGGAAAATGCGCTAGACTACGCAACAGAACATAAGGATATAAAAAATAATATAATAAAACTATTAAGCGTGTTCTCAAATAGTAAATCGTACGGATTGCCAATAGGTGGACAAGCTTCAAGAATACTTGCAGAAATTTGTTTAAATAATACAGATCAAATTTTAAATGATAACGACATTGATTTTTGTCGTTTTGTAGATGATTATTATTTATTTGGTAATTCTGAAGAGGAAATATATGAAAAATTAATATTGTTGTCAGATTGTTTAATAACAAATGAAGGGTTACCTTTGCAAAAATCAAAAACAAAAATTATTTCTGCTGCTGACTTTATTTCTTCTTATCAACATTTTTATATAACAGATGACGAAGAAGAATCAAAACGGATTAAAGATCAGAAAAAAGTATTATTAACAGCAAATCTCAGATATGATCCATATTCTCAAACGGCAGAAGAGGATTATGAAAAATTAAAAAAAGAAATATCTAAAATTGATATTATGGGTATTTTGTTAAATGAGTTAAGTAAAACTCGCATACATTCGGCACTTATGAAAAAAACATTAAGATCCATAAAAGTACTTAGTCCTTCAATAAAAAATGATGCAATTCTTACATTAATAAATCCTATAAATTTCAAAGTTTTATATCCGGTAATGCCTCATGTATTAATATTAATGTCTGATTTATATAATGAATTAACTGATGATACAAAAGAAAAAGTTATTAATGCGTTAAAAAATAATATAAAACATAGTTACATATTTAAAATCCCATTAAATATGTGTTTTTCACTTAAAATAATCGCTCAAAATAAAACTTCTGCAAATCAACAATTTCTAACGGAGTTATATAAAAAAGTGGAATCAATGATTGTAAAAAAAGAAATTATATTAATTATGGCTAAATGGGAAGCTCGGCATTGGCTCATTAATATAAAGAATAACTATGCATACTTAACGGTATGGGAAAAAAGGACTTTTATAATTGCAAGTTTTTTTATAGGTGATGAGGGAAAACACTGGCGAGAACATAATAAAAATAATTTTAATTCCATAGAGACATTGTGGAAAAAATGGGGAGCTAAGAAAAAAAGTGATAACAAAAATTGGGAAATAAATTTATGATAAATGAAAAACAATTTGCAAAATATCATACTTCTTTATGGAAAGCAATTTTACCTTTATCAAATAATGCAGTTAAAAACATAAATTGCATTTATAGCAAGACATTTACGCCCATTGTCATCAGCGAATATGCACCAGAAAGAAGATCACTGATAAATCATTGTGCTTTTAATATTTCAAAATGTGCTCAAAAAAACAAAATATCTATAAAGGATTTAAAGAAAAATATATCAACGTACACTAAAGCAATAGATTTAACACAAAATCAACTCAAATTATTTGTTAAAAGAGATAGAACAAGTATCGAAACTCCATCTAATATTGAACTTGAAGAAATATTTTCACTAAGCGAAAATATTGAAAAAATGCTAATAATAAAGCATAGAAACGACACAAAGATATTTAATCCAAAATTTAAAGGTTGTGGTATATTGGATGATTGTTATGGTGATATTTTAATTAAAAATGTTTTATACGAAATTAAATCAACAATTTCTTCAACACAAAAATGTCCGAATAAAAATTTAAGAGCTATTGATTTAAGGCAACTATTAATATATTGTGCATTAAATTACAAGTCAAAACAATATACAATAAAACAAGTTGCTTATTATAATCCCAAAATAGGCCAATATTTTTTAATGGATGTACAAGATTTATGTTTGCTTGTTAGTGGTAAAAATGATATTGAATTATTTGAAGAAATAATTAATTATGTTTCCGATTACGATAAATCAAAATAATTAACATAATTACACCAAATTTACACACGCTTAAAAAGCAAGCAAATTCTTTGCACACAAAATTGCCCCTAGCACGTCAAACGTAAATCGTTAAGAATCAACAATTCCAACAAAAAAGACTCCATCAAGGAGTCTTTTTAAATGGTGCCGCGTCTCGGAATCGAACCAAGGACACAGGGATTTTCAGTCCCTTGCTCTACCAACTGAGCTAACGCGGCTTGCGTATTTGAGTGTATAAATATCATATCTTATAAAAACTTTTAGTCAATATTTTTTTATTCTATTTGCATCTTTTATCCATAAACTCACTAATAGTAACTACTTTCCAGTTTTTTTCAGAAAACAAATTTGCTTGAGATAGTCCCAAAACACATGCCGGACAAGAGGTCACAACTATGTCTGCATTAGAATTATCAATATCTATGGCTTTTGTTTTGGCTATTTCTCTAGATATAGACATATGTTTAAGCCCAAAATCACCTGCAAAACCGCAACACATATCTTCAATTGGGACAAATTTTGAGCCAAGTATTTGTTTTAATAAACTTTTTGTATCGCTTAAGCTGTGACAAGGTTTGTGATAGGTAACTTTTTCAGAAGTTAAAAAGTTTATACTTTGTCCAATATTTTCCATACGGATAAAGTCTGTTATAGATATAATTTTTTTTGAAAAACCATTAATTTCGTCAATATTATTTTCATAATCTTTTAGAGCCGCTATACAACTGTCGCAATCACTCACAATAAAATCTATATTTTCGGGAATTGAATTAACAATTTTAATCGCATTTTTTTTATATTCATCATAATTTCCTGCATAAAAAAGCGAAATTGAACAACATTCAGATTTTATAACCGAAACCTCATAGCCCGCTTTTTGTAAAATATTTATCGTCGAATTTTCTGTAGATTTATTTATATATTTTGCAAAACAGCCCTCGAAATATGCTATTTTTTTTGAGTCGCTTTGAAATGATTTGTTTTTTTGACATTTATTTGAAAAAATACAATTTGCAATAGAAAAATATTTATTAAAAGGAAATTTAATACTTTTTGATAATAACAAATCAACCAATTTATCAAAACGCAAAAGCCTGTATATATTAGCTAAAAAGCTGAAGAACATCATTTTAAGCTTAAAATAAAAATAGGAGGTTAAAAATTTTTCTTTGTAGAAATCAGTTTTTGCAGCAACAAATATTTTCCTTGCATCAATATCACTTGGGCAGTATTTTTGACAAGCATCGCAATTCAAACACAAATCTAAATCTTTTGCAGTTTGTTCATTAAAATTGAGTTTACAATCCGCAATCCCATTTAGTATTGTAAACTTACCTCGAGTCAAAAGATTTTCTTTTTTTGTTTGCTGATATATAGGACATACAGCCTGACAAAGTCCGCATTTCGAACATTTTATAAGGTCGTCTTTATAATCAATTAATTTTTTCATAATATAATTATCCATCAAAAATAGTAATAATTTATCAAAAGCAAATTTTATGATAAAATTCTTATAAGAGTGAGAACTTATGAAAAAAAGAAATATCGGCTACATCATAACATTTTTGGTAATTTTTATTGCGTGCCTTTGGGCATTTATTTCAGCAGGAATTATCACAAAAAATTTCAAAGCTAAAATGCTCAAAGACGATTTTGCTCAAAAAGAAGTCAATATTGATAATTTATTGGTAACTGAAACAAAAGACGGGCAAAAATTATGGGAACTATATGCCGATACAGGTCATTATGACAATAAAAACAATGTTGCATACCTAAACAATATTATTGGAAATTTTTACAAAGAGAATAAAGTTGTAGCAAGTTTCAAGTCTTCACAAGGAACCTACAACGCAACAAACAAACACATAGTTCTTTATAGCGATACATTAATTGTGTATAAAGACGGTTCAAATGTAAAAGCGAACCAGATTGTTTGGGAAGGTAAAGATTCAGACATTAAAGCCACCGGAAAAATCAGGCTCGAAAAGCCTTCTCAAGCTGTGCTTTATGGAAACGAAGCCGTATTATCAAATGATTTATCAAATTTTAAAATATTAGGTAAAACAAGAACTGAAATATATTCTAAAGGAAAATTAGAACTATGAAAAAAATAATAATATTACTATGCATTTTATTTTCAACAATAGGATTTGCATTTGCTACAGATTTGACGATTGAATCTGAAAAACAAAACTTTAGCGAACAAGCCCACAAAATATTTTTAGAAGGTGGCGTAAAAGTAAAATTTGGCGATATTCATTTGTTCAGCCCTAGAGCAGAAGTTGATATTGACTCAGAAACCAAAAAAGCAAAAACTGTCAACTTTTTAGACAACGCTTACTCTTATCAGGTAAAGGGCAAAAAGAAACAAGAAGTTAAAGCTCAAATTATTGAAATGTCATTATTAAATAAAACTATAACAGCAAAAGGCAACGCTCAATCAACTATTACAGAAAATCAAAAGCCAACAATTATCGTTACAGCTGATATACAAGAATATAATGATAAAACTAATTCTGTAAAAGCAACCGGCGGCGTAATAGTTTACTATAAAGACACACAAGCTTTTGGCGAAACAGGAATTGTCGACGTTACAAAAAACAACGACATTAAACGAATACAATTAATAGGAAATGCTTCTGTAAAACAAAAAGATAACAAGATTACAGCTCATAGAATTAACTATGATGCCGTAAGAGAAGAAGCTACCGCAACAGGTAATGTATTCACGGACATAAATAACGATGAAAAGTCAAAAATAAAAGTTTGGTCAAATTTTCAAATGTATAACAAAAAATCAAATATCATGGTTGCAAGCGGTCATACAATAATAAAATATAAAGAATACACTGCAACTGGCCCAAAAGCTTCTGTATTCCCTGATAAAAAGACAAATAAACTTAACGAAGTAGTCTTTGTCGGACGTTCAAAAATAGAGCAAGAAGGAAGAACAATTGAAGCAGACAGAATTCAATTGACTATGGAGCCTAAAAACTTTTCAGCAGAAGGGAATGTAAGAACCTACATTCCAAATGTTCAAAGTGCTGAAGAATAGCATCTGAATAAAACCTTTTTATTTAACTTTTTCTATAATTTCTATCTCATTGCCATCAGGATCTTTTAAAAAGGCGATTTGAGATTTAATCACACCCAACATAAAAGGTTTGCAGGTATATTTTAAGCCATATTTTTGAAGCCTTTTAGAAAATTCGTCCATAGACTCTGTTTCAAAAGCAAAATGTCCAAAGGCATTTCCGTTTTGATATCCTTTTTCGGGAATAGTATCGTTATGAGTAAGCTCTAACTGAACTTGCCCTTCTTCATTTTGCAAATAATATAACGTGCAATCATCTAGCCTCAACTCGCTAACAGGCTTTAATCCTAAAACTTTCATATAAAAATCAAGTGATTTTTTAATATCATTAACTCTAATCATGGCGTGTAAAAATTTCATAATAACCTCATTTCAATATTTTTTTTATTATAACAAAAAAGGAGACTCAGTATAGAATCTCCCTTAAGTTAATAAATTTATATTACTCAATATCAGTTAATTTTGTCTGTTGTGAATTGTCCTCAAGCACTACATCTTCTTCAGCAGTTGCAACAGAAGGGTCTTCCTCCGGCATAACTATTTTATTAACAGCCATAACAGTATCGCCATCCATTAGATTTTGAATTTTTACGCCTGTAGCAGGTCTGCCTTGGAGGGAAATATCGCCAGCCTTGATACGAGAAACAATGCCATTTGAAGAAACAACCATAATTTCGTGAGCTTCATCAACGATTGTAAGAGCCACAAGTCTTGAAGCCGTTGTTTTAAACTTAGTAGCAATTAACCCGATACCGCCTCTGTTTTGAGCTCTAAATTCAGAAAGTTTAGAACGTTTACCGAAGCCATCAGAAGTAATAACCAGCAAGTCAGCGTCGTAATCTTTAGGAACAATATCAGCACCGATTATAGTATCGCCGCTTCTAAGTTTCATAGAGTTTACGCCTCTTGCACTACGTCCTAAAGGTCGCAAATCATTGACAGGGAACCTGATAGCCATACCGCAGCTTGTACCGATAATAACCTCATCATCATTGCTGGCTTGTTTTACCCAACCCAAAGTGTCACCGTCTTCTAATCCGATAGCAATAATTCCGTTTCTTCTTATATTTTCGAAATTTTCTCTGGCGATACGTTTTATATAGCCTTTTCTAGTCAACATAATCAAGTGAGAATCTTTAGAAGCAGAATTGACAGGAATAACAGCCGTAATTTGCTCATCTTGTTCAAGTGGCAAAACATTTATAATAGGCAATCCTTTAGCCTGACGAGACCCTTCAGGGAAGTCGTAAACATTCAAGCTGTAGACTGTACCTTTGCTTGAGAAGAATAGAACTTTATCATGCATCATTGCAGTAAAGAAGTGTCCGACATCATCGTCTTCTTTTGTTTTAATTCCGCCTTTTCCTCTTGTAGCACGGTTTTGACGTTCAAATGTATCAAGAGCAATACGTTTAATATAACCTTGGCTGGTAATAAATACAGCCATCGGAACATTTGGAGTCAAATCCTCAATAGTCATTTCGTCCATTTCAGGAAGAATTTGAGTTTTTCTTTCATCACCGTATTTTTCTTTATCTTCAAGCAATTCAGTTTTAATAATATTAAGAACTTTTTGTCTATCAGCCAAAATAGATTCATATTCAGCAATTTTCTTTTTCAACTCATCATATTCAGCCTTGATTTTATCTTGTTCTAAACCAGTTAACCGTCTTAATTGCATTTCAAGAATTGCATTAGCTTGATCAGTATCAAGTCCAAATCTTTGCATCAAACCGTTACGAGCGATTTCAGTCGTCTTAGATTTTTTAATCAAATCGATAACTTCATCTAAAGAACCTAAAGCGATTAATAAACCTGCCAAAATATGGGCACGCATTTTAGCTTTTTTAAGGAAGAAAACAGTTCTTCTTGTAATGATTTCAACTCTGTGTTCAACAAATTCGCTCAATACTTCGACCAAATTCATCAATCGAGGTTGTTGCCCGACAAGAGCAAGCATATTAACACCAAATGTTGTAACGAGCTGAGTATGTTTAAACAAATTATTTTTAACGACTTCAGGTTTTGCATCACGTTTCAATTCGATAACGATACGCATACCGTCACGGTCAGATTCATCACGAATATCAGAAATGCCCTCAATACGTTTATCTCTAACCAATTCAGCGACTTTCTCGATTAAGACCGCTTTATTTACTTGGTAAGGGATTTCCGTAATGACAATAGCCGTTCTTGCTTGTCTACCGTTACCTCCCGGGATTTCTTCAAATTGAGAAACCGCAGACATTTTAATTGACCCACGACCTGTAGAATAAGCTTGTCTGATTCCGGAAAGCCCAATTATACTTGCAGCTGTCGGAAAATCAGGACCTTTGACATAATGAATCATTTCATCAACCGTCATATCAGGTTTGTCGATTAAAGCAATAGTACCGTCAACGATTTCGCATAAATTATGAGGAGGAATATTAGTCGCCATACCAACCGCAATACCAGAAACTCCGTTTAATAATAACATAGGAAGTCTAACCGGCAAAACAAGTGGTTCTTCCAAAGAGCCATCAAAGTTAGGACCGAAATTGACAGTTTCGCAATCAATATCAGCAAGCATAGATTGAGTAATTTTATGCATTCTGGCTTCAGTGTACCTCATGGCAGCTGCTGAATCGCCATCAACAGACCCGAAATTACCATGCCCGTCAACTACTAAGTATCGAGTATTAAAATCTTGGGCCAATCTAACCAAAGCTTCGTAAACAGAGGAGTCACCATGAGGATGATATTTACCCAAAACTTCACCGACGATTCTGGCACATTTTCTGAAAGGCTTATCAGGCGTCATGCCAAGTTCATTCATAGCGAAAAGAATCCTTCTATGAACAGGTTTCAAGCCATCTCTCACATCAGGAAGAGCACGTCCAACGATAACAGACATAGCATAATCGATGTAAGAGCGTTTCATTTCTTCTCTTATATTTATAGGAACGATTTTACCGTCCCCGAATTCTAAACCTTGTTGAGTCAAAATCCTACCCCTTTTAAATAATCTCTTTACTAATAATTGTACCATAACAAGGAGTGAGGGCAAGTAAAGTATTGTTATTATTAAATAAATGGGTATAACAAAAGTTAATATTAACAAATGTAACAGATTAAGACATGATTGAAATTAGATACTTTGTATATACTTTATATATATGTAAGCAGAATGTAAGGACGGTACAGATGGCAGCACAAGCAGTTAGCGATTTAGATAAAAAACTTGCCGAACTTTACTCTGAAAAAGTCACCGTAAACCTAGACAATGTCGGTGAATCCAAATCTTCATTATCACCGGAAGATTTTTGGAAATCAATGCAACTTGTAGCGGTAACAAATAAAGCTTTTATAAACATCGTACGCAGATAACGCGGAAGATGACGGAGTCACAGGAGTATTAATTTTAGATTTCCCCAAAACTATCCCCCTATTTAGTCTAAAGTGCCCGAGCAAAAAACTTGGGTTTTTTCTTGCGTAAAAAAAGCTCCTCGGCTTATCGAGGAGCAAAGAGTTGTTTTGAAAGTTGCTGAGAGCACCTCAGCTATGTTTTACGAACTACTTTAGCAAAACACCTGATTGCTGTTTCGTTCAGAGTCTATCAATTGCGTTCAAGCTTGAGTAGACGCTTGTTAAAATTATTCATTTGGATTTTAGATTCTTTATCATTTTTTGCAAGAATTGCATTTTCTTTTTTGAGTTCAAGTATTTGTTTTTGCATATCTTGATTTTTTTGAAGCAAAAGTTTATTTTCTTTTTCAAGAGCCTCTATCCTAGAGGCAGCGTTGCAAATTTTGACGTGTAATTGTTGAACTGCTTTGACTAGAGTAAATAATATTTCATTAGATTCCACATATAGCAAATCTTTGTATTTATTATTTCCAGGTCCGATTATAACTGCATTTGGCATAACTTTTTTAAGCTCTTGAGCGATAACGCCTGTGTGAAGCCTACGATTTTTGCCTGTTTCATTTTTTAAATAAAATTCTTTGATATTTAGCTTTAATATTTGTTCTAACCCGATTTTTTTATCGCCTTTGATATCTTTGAGCCTACTGTCAGAGGAAGAACTTACGCCACCTGTTGGCGTATATAAGGTACCATTGATTTTTACCATTCTGTTATTTTTTGCAAAATCGCCATAGATGAGGGCACCTTTACCCGTATAATCACTTTCGCCATATCCGGCACCACAATATTGACCATAATTTGCTTCTATATATAATTTCAAATCAGTATCAGCTAAAGATGAATCATTTCCTGCGTTATAACCAATAGCAATATTTCTTGAGCCTGTTTTATTTGCACCTAAAGCCAATTGCCCAATAGCGACATTTCCTCCACCTGTCGTATTATCTGATAAAGCAGCTGTTCCAAATGCAGAATTATAGTAACCGGTTGTATTATCAAACATTGCTTTTTCGCCAACGGCAACATTATCACAAGCAGGATTACTAAAACCTGAAGTATTATCATTGTTATATAAAGCCCCAGGACCTATTGCTACATTACCGGTACCAGATATATTTTTATACAAAGAATAATCGCCTATAGAAATATTTGCAACACTTGGATTTGAATTTCCGATAATTAATTTTGTATTATATTGAGAGGCATACCCTATAGCTATACTATAATTGCCGGTTTCATTTGAATATAATGCTTTATCACCTAACGCCACATTATATGAACCTTTTGTGTTATTGAAACAAGATTGATAACCTGACGCAACATTATTTTTACCCTCAGTATTTTTATACAAGGATTGATAACCTGATGCAACATTATAACCACCCGTAGTATTGCCATACAGAGATTGATAACCTAATGCCGTGTTACCGTTACCATTGCTATTTACGCCATCTATACATTGTCCAAATAAAGATTTATATCCCAATGCAACGTTATATAAACCTGTTTGATAATAAGCAGCAGAATCACCGATTGCCACATTATAATCATTAGAGGTATTAGTAAACAATGCTAAATAGCCAAGGGCAGTATTATGATAGCCATTGTTATTGTTATACATTGTTCCATAGCCGACAGCAGTATTATGAGTGCTTGTATTTTTATACAAAGAATAGGCACCAACGGCGATATTACCGTAACCTGTTTTATTACTATACAAAGTATAAGTCCCTAAAGATGTGTTGGATACATTAATTGAATTTGTATCATCAATAGCAAAAGTTGAATTACTTGTTCTTGCATAATTAGATTGGGAATATGCACCTATAGCAGTATTGTCACCACACACTGTGTTTGATTTTAAAGCAACGTAGCCCAAAGATGTATTATAACCGCCATTTGTATTAGCACCTAAAGAAGCAAAACCAATACCAGTGTTTCCATGTGATTTATTAGAGTATAAAGTATAAGCTCCTACGCCAACATTTCCAAGGCCTATATAGTTGTTTAATAATGAATTTGTACCTATAGCAGTATTAGAAATAGGTATTTCAGCACTTGTAATAAATGGAACTGCGAGTGTTAAGACATTGTCATCAGTTGTATAGTAACTAGTCCCTTGATTTAACATAGCTTTATAGCCAATTGCTGTATTTTCACTAAACAACTTATTCCTTGGCATTACTGTAAAGCCAATAGCAGTATTCTTGTTTGAAAGATTACAAGATAAACTCATTGTACCAATAGCAACATTTCCTATTCCGGAAACATTATTTGCCAGAGCTTCAGTACCTATAGCCAAATTCCCTTCATTACGAGGAAATGAGCCATTCCAAGGATACCCTGGAGCTGTAGTAATAGTATCAAGTTTGAAATTTCTTAACGCATATGTACCGATAGCGATATTATCAGAAATAAGTTGATTTTGAGCTAATGAACCAGCCCCAATTGCAATATTTCTTTCACCGGTTGTATTTCCCAATCCGGCACAAACACCCACTGCGGTATTATCACTACCACCGTCAATACCAGTCGAACCATCTTTTTTTACACCTGTTGTGTTTCTTAAAGCATATTCACCAATAGCAGTATTAGCATACCCATTTTTATTTGCATATAAGGCATAACTTCCAATAGCTGTATTTCCACTATAATAGCCACCTGCCCCCCCTGTTGATTCTGAATATCCGTAGCCCAAAGACCAATCAAAATTATATAGAGCATTATAACCGATAGCAGTGTTATAGCTGTACGAATTTCCACTACCTCCAGTCCCGTGTGTATATAACGCACGATAGCCAATGGCAGTAGAGTGCGGTGCACCTTTATACATAGATTGATATCCAACAGCTGTAGATCCTTGAGGAGAATCACCTCCTCCATATAAAGATTGAGAACCTATAGCAACATTGTATTGTCCGTCAACATTAGAGTATAATGATTGGTAGCCAATTGCTGTATTTTCAAGTCCATTTTGATTGGAATATAATGAACAACTCCCCATTGCAGTGTTTTTTTGAGCATAAGTTGTTGAGCCTGATGTTCTATTATTTGAATACAAAGAATTATAGCCGACTGCCGTATTATCAGATTGACTTGAACTGGTACTATACAAGGCTCCACTACCAATTGCTGTATTTCTATAACCATACAAAGGCTGTTTTAACGAGTTTTTACCAACTGCAGTGTTATCATTTTTATCAAAGGAAATTTTACCGATATTAACGAGGGAATTTGATGTGGTTTTTTCATAAAAATCAACCAAATTTCTATGAATTGTATAGTTAGAAGTAGTTGAAACAGGCGTAACGATAACAAGTCTTGAACCGGTAGCTTTATTTGAAGTAGTTGAAGTTGTTTCTCCCGTATCAGGGTCTGTTGTTGTAGTTGTTATAGATTCTTGAGGAACTTTATTATATCCAATTACAGCAGATTGCGAATCACTATTACCATAATATATATCAGAGTTATTTTCTGTATATTTCCATATCTCTTTATCCGTTGTTGTGTGTTTTTTCGTTACAACAGGAACTATTGCAGACAACATCAAGCTCACTATCATTAAGGTGACCAATGCTTCTGCAATAGAAAATGCTTTTTTATAAATTTTTTCCGAATTCTTCTTTTCTATCAAACAATTTTTTTTGAAAAGAAAAAAGAATAAGAGTACATATATACTTATAAAGTATAACATATTAATTCTCGCAAACTTTCAAACTAAATAACAGTTGTGTAAAAGATAAAAACTACCTTTTAGGTATTATAAAGCATTCTATACGTAAAGTCAATACGTAAAGCCAATATAAAACTAAAGGATTATTAACTAATACTTACTAATGGTAGATAACTAAAAGTTTGAAAAAATAATAATTTTTACAACCATAATATTTTGATATAGGATTAAAGAAGGTATTTAGAATAACTAAAATATAGATAATAGAGGGATAAATGAAAAGATTACCGGATTTTTTAAGACGAGGAATAATAAACACAGATGCGACAAAAAATGTCCGAATGATTTTAAAAAACAAATGCCTCAATACGGTTTGCGAATCGGCGAGATGCCCTAATAAAAACGAATGTTATACGAAAAACACAGCTACTTTTTTGATAATGGGAACGATTTGCACTCGTAATTGCAGATTTTGTAACATTCAAGGAGGTGTCCCGACGGCACTTGACATATCCGAACCACATCATATAGCAGAAGCTGTAAAAGAATTAAATCTAAAATATGTAGTAATCACCTCCGTCACAAGAGATGACCTAAAAGACCAAGGGGCTGAACACTTTGCAAATGTCATCAATGAAACAAGAAAACTTTCTCCAAATGTAAAAATAGAAGTTTTGACACCTGATTTTCAAGGCTACACCGACTCCATTGATACAGTCTTAAAAGCAAATCCTGATGTGTTTAATCACAATATTGAAACGGTTCCTGAATTGTACAAAAAAGCCAGACCTATGGCAGATTATAAACGCTCCTTAGATTTTTTGAAATACATAAAAGAAAAATCCACTACAACATTAACCAAAACAGGCTTAATGGTTGGTTTAGGTGAAAATATTGAGCAGATTGAATCAGTTTTTACAGACTTAAAAGATATACACTGCGACATTGTTACAATCGGGCAATATATCCAACCTTCAAAAAACCATCTTGAAGTCGAAAAATATTATACGATTGAAGAATACGAAATGTTAACAAAAATCGCAAAAAAAATCGGCATAAAACACACCTCATTTAGTCCGCTCACACGCAGTTCCTACAATGCTTTAGAAATATATAATTCTAATACAATAAAATAACTTGTTAACCACTTCTTATTTTGAGATAAATCGAGTATAATCTTCACTATGAGAAAATTTTTGCTCACAATTTTTGCGATATATACTGCAATTTTTATTGCGGGCAACTCTGCTGTACATGCCCAAAGCATTTACGACAACATAAACACAAACGGCACTATAACAAATTCTGACTCACATTTAAAAATAGATGTTACCTATTTAAAAACTGATGTAAACAAAATAAGCCGACTAACCTCGCAATTAGGCAATTCCGACGAACAAGAATTTGCTCCTCCACTATTAGGCGAATATGATATATCAGAGATTGACACCTATGGCAACGAATTAAAAAATGCTGTAACTCAAACAAGAAATAGCTTAAAATACAAAATCGCCCCACGGGCTCCTTAATTTTGCACGAAAATACTTTGAGTAAACACACGTAAGTGTGCTGATTTTACATTGCAAAATAAAAGGAGAAAAAAATGCAAGAAATTAATAAAAATAATGAAGAGAACAAAGTACTACATACACATCACGACCACTCAGATGTTATATCAGCAATTAGTTTTACCGTTATATTATTTGTAGGAATGTACCTGCTATCAAAATTTGTAGCATAAACCATAACAAATATACAAAAACAGGGAGGAGAAATCCTCCTATTTTTTATATTTCTTTTTCTCTTCTGTAGTTTTTAAAATACAATTTTAAACGATTATGAAAAACTGCACCGAAAATACCGACACAAATCAATAGTAATGAATTCAAAATCACAAACTGAACCATTTTGTCCGTAGCTATTATATTAATAAAATTCAATTGAGAAGTTTCATATACGACTACGGCCACGGGTAACAACAAGATTACCGCAAATACCGTTGCACACATTCTCATGCAAAACCTGCCTTTTCTTTTATAACTATAAATCAAACACCGAGTAATCTGACCGAAAAAAGTCAGACAAAGAAACACTCACTTCAGGTGTCAGATGAAAAAGAATTTATGCAAGCTAATAATATTTTTATCATAGGCATATTATAGCAGAATTATGATAAAATTGGAATAGGTAAAACAGAAAGTGAGTAATATATGAAACAATTGTTAAAAATACTAACATTAGGAGTAATTTTAGCCAGTATTCAACTAAATTCTCTGGCGAACACGAAGCCAAATATCTCTGCTGAAGAGGCAATGCAAAAATTAATAAATGGAAACGATAGATTTGTTGGACAGAAGTTTAAACATCCCGACCAAACAAAAGAACGCCGTCAAGAACTTTTAAAAGGGCAAATGCCTTTTGTGGCTATACTTTCTTGTTCTGATTCAAGAGTCCCACCTGAAATTATATTTGACCAAGGATTGGGAGATATTTTCGAAATAAGAAACGCAGGAAATGTCAAAGATGACCAAGTTATCGGAAGCATTGAATATGCAGTTGTGCACTGTGGCGTAAGACTCATCGTCATAATGGGTCACCAAGATTGCGGTGCAGTAAAGGCGACATTGTCCCACAATAAAGAATCAAAATATATAGAAAGCCTTACGAAAGATATTGAACCTGCAATTGATATGGCAAAATGTCAAAAAGGTGACTTCACAGCAAATGTCGAAAAAGACCATGCAATTCTAACTGTTAAAAGAATTTTAGCCGAAGACAAAACTTTAAAAGAATACATAAAAGATGAGGGGCTAAAAATAGTTCCAGCGTATTACCATCTTGATTCGGGGAAAGTTGAATTTTTAAAATAGACATAAAAAGAGAGAAGCAAAACTTCTCTCTTTTATTTTTGATTATAGACTACTTAGAAACTTCAGCAGATTCTTCTTTTTTAGAAGCTTGACTTTCAAAAATAATCTTTTTATCTTTAAGCTTCAATGTAATAGTTTGACCCGAAACATATTGACCCGACAAAATTTCTTCCGCCAAACCATCTTCGACTTTCTTTTGGATAAGACGTCTTAAAGGTCTTGCACCATAAGCTTCTGAGTAACCATCTTCTGCAAGATAATCTTTAACTTCATCGTTGACTTCAATTTTCAAATCTTGAGATTCTAATCTCTTGAACAAATCTTTGAACATCAAATCAACGATTTGTCTAATTTCAGGCTTAGATAGATGAGCAAATACGATAATATCATCAATTCTGTTCAAGAACTCAGGACGGAAAGATTTTTTCATTTCATCCATAACTGTTTCTTTTAATTTTTCATATTTATCTTTTTGGTCATCATCGCCAGTAGCGAAGCCCAATTTTGAAGTAGAAGTAATCATACTTGCACCGACGTTACTTGTCATAATAATGATAGTATTTTTGAAATTAATATGACGACCTTTAGAATCTGTCAAACGACCATCATCTAAAATTTGCAACATGATGTTAAATACATCAGGGTGGGCTTTTTCAATTTCATCAAAAAGGATAACGGAATAAGGTTTTTTTCTGATAATTTCAGTCAAATGACCTCCGTCATCATAGCCGACATATCCCGGAGGAGAACCAATCAATTTTGAAGTTGAATGTTTTTCCATAAATTCTGACATATCAACACGAATCATACTATCTTCAGAGCCAAACACAGCTTCAGCTAAAGCTTTAGCAAGTTCAGTTTTACCTACACCGGTAGGACCGGAGAAAATAAAACTTCCGATAGGTCTGTTTGGACTTTTCAAACCGACTCTTGCACGTCTGATAGCTTTTGAAATTGCAACTACAGCTAAATCTTGACCGATAACTCTTGAGTGAAGGGTTTCTTCAAGCTTTAACAATCTTGTACTTTCGCCTTCTGTAATTTTTGTAGTAGGAATTCCGGTCATAGTGCTCACGACTTGAGCTACTTGTTCAGCAGTAACCACGGGCTTATTAGCATCATTTTCATCACGCCATTTTTGAGACATTTCTCTAATTTTTTCTTTCAAATCTGCCTCATCATCACGCAAATTTGAAGCCAATTCAAATTCTTGATTTCTGATAGCGTCTTCTTTTTGTTTGATGATGGTTTTCAAGTCTTTTTCAAGCTCTTTCCCTTCTGGAGGCAAAGCACTCGTTTGAATTCTGACTTTAGAACTTGCTTCATCAACAATATCAATAGCTTTGTCAGGCAAGAAACGGTCTGTAATATATTTGTAAGACAATTCCGTAGCCGCAACGATTGCATCATCAGAAATTTTCAACTTGTGGTGGTCTTCATATTTTGGTCTTAAACCTTTGATGATTTCTATAGTATCTTCAATAGAAGGTTCTTCGATGATAATAGGTTGAAATCTTCTTTCCAAAGCAGAATCTTTTTCGACATATTTTCTATATTCTTCAAGGGTTGTAGCACCGATAACCTGAATTTCGCCTCTTGATAAAGCGGGTTTCAAAATATTAGCGGCATCAATAGCACCTTCAGCAGCTCCGGCACCGATTAAAGTGTGCATTTCATCAATAATAAGAATTATGTTACCGGCTTGACGAATTTCGTCCATAATTTTTTTCAAACGTTCTTCAAATTCACCACGATACTTGGTACCGGCAACCAGCAAGCCCATATCAAGTTGAACGACTTTTTTGCCTTCAAGCAAATCAGGAACTTCAGAATTAACAATTCTAATGGCTAATCCTTCTGCTACAGCAGTTTTACCAACACCCGGTTCCCCGATAAGAACAGGATTATTTTTAGTTCTTCTTGCCAAAATTTGAATAACACGTTCAATTTCTTTTTCTCTGCCTACGACAGGGTCAAGGCGTTGTTCTTGAGCAGCAAGTGTCAAATCAGTACCGAACTCATCTAAACTCGGAGTTTTTGTTTTGCCACCAGAGGCAGTTGAGGCAGTAGCAGTAGCTTGAGCAGGCTTTGTTTCACCCAACATCTTGATAACATTGCTACGGACTTTATTCAAATCCACGCCGAGATTTTCAAGAACTCTAGCAGCAACCCCTTCGCCCTCGCGAATAAGACCGAGAAGAAGGTGTTCTGTACCGATGTAATTATGACCGAGTTGTCTTGCTTCATCCCAAGACAATTCTAAAACTCTTTTAGCTCTAGGGGTAAAAGGTATTTCGACGGCAACAAAACCGGAGCCACGTCCGATAATTTTTTCGACTTCAGCCCTGGCATCTTTAAGCGTAACCCCCATAGATTTAAGGGTTTTTGCAGCGACGCCGGTACCTTCACCAATCAAGCCCAAAAGGACTTGCTCTGTGCCGACGAAGTTATGCCCGAGTCTACGAGCTTCTTCCTGAGCCAACATTATTACCTTAATTGCTTTTTCTGTAAAACGTTCGAACATTATCGAATTACTCCTAATATACTTTTCATATAAATATTCTACAACATAATTGCTGATTATACCAATATTATTTTATTTTTTCCAGTAAATTTTTAGCGGGAAAATAATCCTGATTAACTTCGACAGCACGATTTAGAGCGACTCTAGCCCCAATCGTGTCACCTTTTGCAAGATTAATTTTACCTATTAGAAAGTGAGTTTCAGGGTCTTTATAATATATATCTTTGCTTCTATTCAAGAAATTTTTAGCAATATCAAGGTAATTATGATTATACAAAACTCTCGCCATGTACTTGTAAGATTCAGAATTTGCCTGAACTAAAATATCAACTGAGTTGATTAGATTTTCAGCATAACTAATCAAATTTGCACGTAAAAGGGCATCTAAATCCTGTTCTAAGAAATTTCTGACTTGAAAATATGTTGGAGGCTGAGTTTGTTTTTTTTCAATCAATTTCAAAAGTATTTTGCCCCATTCTACAATTGGAGCCTCATCATCGAGAGAATTCCACAGACGTTTTGCGTTGTATAAATCACCCTGCATAAGCAGGCAATATCCCGATTCATAAAACATTTTTTGTAAATAATAAATTCTTGCAGCGGACTTGTAATCTTCTTCAAAGAAGAAAACTTTTGCGAGGATATTTTTATACCAACTTTCCTCGTGCCTGTTGCAAATTCGTTTCAAACGGGGGTAGTCTTTAGTTAAATATAATAGTTTTAGGATTTCATTCTTTTTCATTATTGTGTTTTTTAATGGTAAACTGAATTTTTGCACTTCCGTCCTTAACTTTTGGGAGCTCTATTTCAAGAGCTTTTAATGCGTCAAGTTGAGTATTGGTACTGTTTTTGTTAGTAGATTGAATTTCTTTATACAATTCTTCTCTATAAACAGAAACATCTTTTGGAGCGTTAATACCAATTTTTGCAATATTATTATCCGCTTCAATGACAACGATTTCGATATTATCATTAATGATTAGCTTTTGCCCTTTTTTTCGAGAAAGGATTAGCATAAATTAACCTTCTTTCATGGGCTCTTTAGGAGCAATTTTTTTAAATATAGGATATTTAAATTGTAAAGACTCGTCAGGCAAAATTAATTGCATAGCTTTGAAATTGGCTAAATTGATAATAACCGGAGCTCTCAAGTTAATGGTTGTATTTTTAGGATTATTAGAAGGAATAGCGGCAATATTCAACACAAGCAAATCCTCAACTTTTTCAAGCCCGATTTTTGAAGCTGAATCTTCTTGAATTTCAAAATTATATTCAATATCAAAAAAGGTAGTGCTAGTAACAGGAAACGCCAAATCAGGCTCATCAAGTGATTGAAGCCATTTAAAGCAAGAATTTTTGTCATGTTCCATCAATAAATATTTTTGATATTGGTCATAGCCGATAATTGGATTAACAAAACAGAATATATGATTTTCGTCAACCTCAACCTCTCCAAATCTAGTGGTGTTAATTTTCATAAGTCTATTCCTATTTTAGTAATTATTAGAATTTTGCGAATAATTAAAATCAGGCAACATTTGAGACATCATCATAGTTTGCATCATTTCTGCCGTAACTTTTTTATCAGCACCTTGAGAGCCTTGTTGTTGCATCAAAAAGGGTAGCATATTCATAAAATTATTACCGTTATTTTGTCCGTTACCGAACATTGACGCCAAATTGGCATACTCATTATTATATTGATTTGCTTGGTATGGATTCATTTGTTGTTGCAAAGGATTGTAGCCTGCTTTTGCAAGAGTTCTGACTGCATCAGCTATTTCTTTATCAGAGGGTGCTTCAGAGCGATTTGGCATAGAATTTATATCTTGCATTTCACGTTTCAATTTAGCATCATTGATAACCTTGCTTGCCTCAGGGTGAATATTATTTTTATATTGACCGTTGATTAATTTATTAATTTCAACATTTTCCTGATTTGTTTCAGCAGCTACGGGAGCTTTTGGCGTATGCAAAGCCTTCAAAAACTCTGTCGGATTTCTTTTCATCTCATTTATTTGAGCAACTGTTAATTTTTTATAAGCACAACTGCCGCCATCCATACAATACTTAGCTTGTATAGAATAAGAAACTAAAGCAGGTGATGAGTTTATTGAAATAACCTTATCAAAGGCGACTCTGGCTTTTGCGGCATCACCAATTTTCATATAAGAGCTACCCAAATAATAATAAGCAACTGAATTTGAAGGGTCTTTTACGGTTACATATTTCATATCTTGAATACACCCGACGTAATTTTTGGTTTCAAATTTAGAAATAGCTCTTCTTACAACACCGTTATACGCACTGGAAGCTTCAGCTGCCAATGCTGAAAAGATTATAAATCCTGTTAAAAATACTGATAAAATAGTTTTTTTCATATTAATCTACCCACTTATCCGCCTACATTAATTATTTATAACTCTGATATTAAAAAAATCAATATCATCTCTAGTTTATTATAACCCCGAATATTTAAAATTACTCTATACCAAATATATTATTTTCATAAAAAAGGAGTAATGTTTTTGATTTATTCTTACAAAAAATAGTCCACCAAAAGAATGAAAAATTTATGCAAATAGTATATTAATTTATATTACACATGTATAATAGTATATGTAAATGTAGAGTAATTTACACCAAAACGAGGAATAAAGAGATTATGAAGGTTAAAATCAAAGAAATTGCGAAAAAAAACCGTGGGTGGAGTACATACAAACTTGCCCAAGAATTGCAATTGCCTCAACAAACAGTTTACTCTTGGGCAAAAGGCAGAACTCAACCCTCATACGAAAACATGGATATGCTCTGTGAAGTTTTAAACTGCACGATGGGTGAACTTTTTGAATCAGAACCGGTTCAAAAAAAATTAAACTTGTTAGTTAATCAATAGAAAAGCATTAAGGAAATAGAAATGAAAATCAAACAAGGTTTCACTTTAGCAGAAGTGCTGATAACGTTGGTTATCATTGGAGTTATTGCAGCGTTAACAATACCTGCACTGTTAAATAACACAAATAAAGAAGAATACAAAATCGCACTGAAAAAAGCTGCGGCAATCCTGCAGCAGGCATCGGATTTACAATATGCACAAACCCATGAAAATGCATTATCTTATGACTCTGCTGATGATTGGTATAACAAATTTTTCAGTAAAAGACTAAACATTGTCAGCTCAATGCCATCTTCCTCAAGTCCGGCAGTTCATGCAAATAAATGGGAAAGTGGAGCTATAACTTTTTATACAGCAGATGGAATGGCATACTCTATACCTAGTGAAGGTTCAAGATATTATGCAATTATAATTGATGTAAACGGCGACAAAAAGCCTAATGAACTAACTCTTGATATAAATAATCCTAAAGATGGCTATGTTATTTACCTTCAAAATTATAATGACGCCACTGATTCAGATACAACCGGGGCAGCTGTTATAAGCCCTGATGGACCTGCGGCATGCCTTATGGGTGGAGAATTTGCCACTTATTGCGATAGTTATAGCAGTGGCAGTGGCAGTGGTAGTGGTAGTGGCGAGGACAGCTACGACGGCTTATAGACAGAAAAGGTTGGGATTATTCCCAACTCTTTCAATATTTTAGGTTATTAAAGCTCTTGCAACACTGATTACTATTCTAAGACAAAAGAAAACTTCTTTACGACTATCATAGCCTATACAGTCTATTGCAACACTGCAAATCAAAGAGAAATTTTTACTGCTAGCCAAGCTATATTCGGAGCTGCTTTCGTATATTCAGCTCCACTATAACACTGTAAAAACTATTTCAAATCGTAGCTGTCTTCTTCTCTCAAATCTCTGTTCATTAGTTTTTCCAAAACTTCCCTCGGGGTAATATCAGTATAAACAGCCTCATAAATCGCAGAAGCAACAGGAACTTCCAGACCGAGCTTTTTAGCAAGTTCACAAACTGCTTTTGAAGTCTTAACCCCTTCTGCAACAGAGCCCAAGGCAGACAAAATATCATCGATTTTTTTGCCATGACCTAGCATTGAACCGACCGTGTAGTTTCTACTCATAGGACTTGAACAAGTAGCAATCAAATCGCCCATGCCTGATAAACCGTATAAAGTAGAGGGATTAGCCCCCATTTTGATACTTATTCTTACAATTTCCGCCATTCCACGTGTTAAGAGTGCACCTCTACAATTGTCACCGAGTTTCATAGCGTCAGCAAAACCTGACGCAATAGCGATTACGTTTTTCAAACTTCCGCCAAGTTCAACACCGACAACGTCAGGATTAGTATAGAGCCTGAATTTAGCAGGAACAGTTAATTGTTTTTGTGCAAATTTTGCAGCTTCCATATCATCAGAAGCAACACAAGCTGCCGTTGGCAAGCCGTTTAAGACTTCTCGAGCCAAAGTGGGACCGGATAAAATAACCAATTTTTGAGTCGGCAATTCTTCTTTTATAACCTCACTCATTCTCATCAATGATGGCAATTCTAATCCTTTAGATGTGTTGACCAAAACTTGAGAATCTTTTATGCCTGCTTCCTTTAATTTTTTGCAAACATCTCTTATACCCGAAGTTGCAACAACCATAAGTATTATATCGGATTTATCAATCGCCTTTTTCAAGTCAGAAGTAATTTCAACGTGCTCTTGAAGTTGTACAGGAACAGGTTTTGAAGCTCTTTTCTGATTTTTAAGTTCGTCAGACAAATCAACAGCTCGTCCCCAAACTGAAACCTCATCAAAATTATCCGTAAGCATCCAAGCGAGAGTCAACCCCCAGCAACCAGCACCTAAAACCGTTAATTTCATATAAAAACTCCTTTATTTCCCGAAAACTTTTCTGGCTTCTTCTCTATCGTCGAAATGAATTGTTTTGTCATTCAATATTTGATAATCTTCATGACCTTTGCCTGCTAAAACGACAACATCAGAGGATTTTGAGATATTTTTTAAATACTTTATAGCCTCACGTCTGTCTGATTCTACAAATATTCTGCTTGTATTTACAGACTTTATTCCAGCCATAATATCAGATATTATAAGTTGAGGGTCTTCTGAACGTGGATTGTCAGAAGTTACAACTATTTTATCAGCAAGTTCATCAGCGATTTTACCCATTTTAGGTCTTTTGGTTGCATCTCTATCACCGCCACAGCCAAACAAGCAAATCAAATTGCTGTCTTTTGGAGTCAATTCTCTTGCTGCTTTAAGAACATTTTGCAATCCGTCAGGAGTATGTGCATAGTCAACAATAACAAGAGGTTCTTTGTTTACTATTTCAAATCTTCCTGCAACGCTTTTTGTATGTTCAAGTGCTTTTTTGCAAATTTCCGGCTTAATTCCCATCGCAACGCAAGCGGCAAAAGCAGCCAAAGCATTGTAAATACTAAACATACCGTTCAAATGCAAATCCAAATGTATCGATTTATTTTCAAAAACGAAATCACATTTTGCACCATGGATTGAAAAATCAATATTTTTCGCAACGACATCAGCATCAGACTTAACAGCATAAGTCAAAATTCTAACGCCATCGGGAACTATTGAAATAAATTGTTCGCCGTATTCGTCGTCTTTATTGATAACAGCAAAGGCACCTTTTTTTAAACCTTTAAAAAGAATGGCTTTTGCATCAAAATAATTCCCCATTGTAATGTGGTAATCAAGATGGTCTTGGGTTAAATTAGTCAAAACCGCTCCGTTAAACTCACAGCCACCCACTCTGTTTTGCTCTAAGGAGTGAGAACTTACCTCCATAGCAACATTTTTTATTCCGTCATTTTTCATTGTATGCAAAGTTCTTTGGAGTTCAGGGGCCTGCGGAGTTGTGTGTTTAGCCTCTTTGTATTCATCATCTGATGATAATTTAAACCCTAAAGTCCCAATTAATGCACATTTTTCATCATTTTCTTCAACTATTCTTTGAATTAGATGAGTAACTGTTGTTTTTCCGTTAGTTCCTGTAATACCGATTAAATTCAAGTCTTTAGAAGGAACTTCGTAAAAAGCAGTTGCGACCTCGGCAATCTGTTGTCTGGTGGAGGTTACGACGATTTGTGGCAGATTGAACGGAAGTTCTTTTTCGCACATTAGTGCTGTAGCCCCATTGTTTACAGCCATTTCAGCATAATCATGACCGTCAGAATGTTCACCATTTAAGCAGACAAAAATATCGCCGGACTTTGTCGTCTTTGAGTTATAGGAGATTCCTGTAATATCTGCTTGACTCTCATTTATAAGCTTATAGCCTTTAATCCCTTTTAATATCTCACTTAGTAGCATTGTGCAATCCTTCTATTATTTCTTTTTTGTAGTTCTTTTATCAGGCGGAATATTTAAAATTCTCGCTGTTTGCAAAGCGACCTCTCTGAATACAGGAGCAGCAACCGTGCTTCCCCATACATCATACCCTGACGCTGAATCCACAACAACATATATTATAACTTGCGGATTATTAGCCGGTAAAAAGCCTACAACGGACGTATATAACTTGTTTGTATAGCCTCTGCCGTTTTCCATCGGCTTACGAGAGGTACCTGTTTTGGCTGCAACAGTATAGTTATCAAGCTTTACCGGAGAATGTCCGCCTTCAATACTTGAATACATTATCTGCGTTAATTGACGGGCATGTTCAGGTGTCATAACCTGTGTTCTTTTGATTTTTGTTTCAGCTTCTTCTTCTGTATATTGCAATACATGAGGCGTAACTCTAACTCCACCGTTTCCAATTGCGGAAACCGCTGAAATCATTTGAATTGCCGTAACTGAAGCCCCGTAGCCATAACCCATTGAAGCTAATCTTGATTTATCCCAATCTTTATAATCAGGAAGCAATCCGCTTGACTCCCCCGGAAGGTCAATTCCTGTTTGCTGACCGATTCCGAATCTTTTCAACGTAGTATAAAATTGCATCGGGGTCATTGTCATTGCTGCTTTTACGCTACCAACATTACTTGAGTGCTCCAGCAAATAAACCAAATCAATCCAGCCCGGATTTGGTCTTTTTCCATAGTCATAATTTGAAATAGTCCAACCTGAAAGCTCAATTCTTCCCGTATCTAATATTTTTGAATTTGCATTTAAAGTACCGTTCTCAAAAGCAGAAGCCAATGTCAAAACTTTAAAAGTAGACCCCGGAGGATAAACATCAGTCAAAGACCAATTTTTCAATTGTAACTGAGAAGCCCTTTTATAATTATTCGGGTCATAAGTAGGGTACACCGCATAAGCCAATATTTCACCGTTTTTTGGATTCATAACAATTGCGGTACCTCGAAGTGCCTTTTTCTCTCTTATTATTTTGAACAACTCGGATTCGCAGGCATGTTGAATAGCTGAATCCAAAGTCAATTTAACAGTTTTCCCTTTTAAAGGAGATGTTGTCATCGCCGGGTCAGTCATTACGTCATAAATAATGTCGCCACTGGGTGTTTTTTCAAAATTTATATCTTTCTCAACTTTTTCGAGCTTATTTTTTGCCATCAACTCTACGCCTACTGCGACATCAGCGTCAGGATTGTAATACCCTAAAACATGTGCCGCAAGAAATCCCTGGGGGTAGATACGCTCATTTTTCTTGTCTAAACTTATTTCCCTGAGTTCCAAGCCTTGAATTTTTTCGGCTGTAATTCTATCTACATCTTTTTTTAAAAGTATTATGCTTTGACTTTTAGAAATTTCTTTTTCCAGCTTACTCTCAGGCATTCCTAAATAAGGAGCCAAAAGTTTTGCCAACTCTTTCGGACTATGGTCAAAATACTCTTTGTGGGCATATATATTATAAGAAGTTTGGTCAGACGCAAGCTTTATGCCGTTTCTATCCAAGATTGCACCTCGCATAATAAAGCCTTTTGCACTTCTTTGGCGTTTTGCCTTTACTCTGTAATGTTTCAAGTCGATTATCTGAACAGATAAGAGCCAAATTATCAGCCCGATAACAAAAAGTAAAAGCAGAGAAGTCCACCCTCTCAACCTTCTATCAAATAATCTGAACCGTGCTTTTTCTTCATCATTTATCATAATCTGAATAAGCTTCCCCAAAGCTAAAATTACGTTTGAACCTCATTGCACAAACTTTGCAAAAACAGTCTACCACAAGAAAAAAACGAAATAAATTATGTTAAAATAATTAATAACCTATAGACCATTTATAGGCATTTTCGTCGACCGGAACTTTTGCAACAGCAGCAGCGGCGGCTCCGTTATTTGCTGCAGGAACTTCGATAACTTGTTTAGCTGTATTCAACATATTTTTGCTTCTTACAAGTTGGTCAACGTGGTTAAAAGAATATAAATTATCGAGTTTATTTTGCAACTCAACATTTTCATTGTTCAATTTAGTGGTTTCTCTACCTAATTTATTAAGATAGACCTCACTTGAGGTAACTGAATAGTAGCTTATTAAAGAAAACAGAATAAATATGCCCAAAACCCAACATAATCTTTGGTTTATACGAGCAATAGCCATTTCTTTATATGTTTTTCGAGGGAAATAACCATAGACAATCGGATTTGTTTGTCTTGATTTTCTTACACTTTTTCGGATTGCATTTCTATCTGTAGTGGTGATACCCAATGATGATCTCCTTGATGATGACTCTAAATCCTCTTTGCTACACGCAATTTTGCAGACCTTGACGGAGGATTTACGGCGACTTCTTGTTCTGTCGCAATAAGTGGTTTCTTGTTTATAATCTCTAATTTTGGTAGTGGGCAATTACATATCGCCTGATTCGGCTCACAATTACACTTGTTAGAATGGTATTTAAAGAAACGTTTTACGATTCGGTCTTCTAGAGAGTGAAACGTAACTACAGATATTATAGCACCAACAGAACAGAAAGTAAGCACTTCATTTAAAGTATTTTTTATATTTCTTAACTCATTGTTTACTTCTATGCGAACCGCTTGAAACACACGAGTTGCAGGGTGTATATTGCTCTTAACTCTTGGGGTAGCGGCTATTATGAGGTCTGCCAATTCTTTGGTGGTTGATATTGGATTTGTTTTTCTGACTTCGATTATTCTTCTTGCAATCCTTTTGGAAAAGCGTTCTTCGCCATATTCACTGAATATTTTTACGAGCTCATCTTCTTTATATCCATTCACGACATCATAAGCCGTAAAATCAGCAGATTGATTAAATCTCATATCGAGTTTTGCATCTTTTGAAAAGCTGAACCCCCTTGTGTCAGAAGTCAATTGAGGATACGAAGCCCCCAAATCGAAAACAATTCCTCCATCTATTTTTTCAATGCCGTTTTGTAACAAATATTTCTTAATATTGCAATAAGAATCATTAACTATTGTTAAATTTTTATATTCTGAAAGTTTTTCAGAAGCAGCCTCAATCGCCGCAATATCAACGTCAAAAGAGAATAATCGCCCGTTTGGTTGTATTCTTTTCAATATCAATTCGCTGTATGAGCCGCCACCTAAAGTAGCATCAACATATATTTTACCGTTTTCACACTGTAATGCGTCGACCGCCTCATTTAGCATTACGGGATAGTGCTTAAATTCACTCATAGCAACAACCTATGAATTTATTTCTGCTAATTTTTCAAGTTTCAACTTTTGGTCATGTGCTATCAATAAATCCAAAAGATCGTCTAAATCTCCGTCAATCACTGTCCATACATTCAAATTTTGCCCGATTCTATGGTCAGTTAATCTTCCTTGAGGGAAATTATAAGTTCTTATTCTTTCGGAGCGGTCACCGGTACCTACTTGAGAACGACGTAAATCAGTAATCTCTTGCATTTGTTTTTGGACTTCCAAATCATAAAGTTTTGTCTTCAAGATTTGCATAGCTCTTTCTTTGTTTTGCAATTGAGAACGTTCTTCTGTACAGAAAATCATAATCCCTGTCGGTTTATGGAACAATCTTGCCGCAGTTTCAACCTTATTTACATTTTGACCGCCGGCACCGCCTGAACGGGCTGTAGACATTTCAATATCATCAGGTCTGATTTCGACTTCAACATCATCAACCTCTGGCATAACGGCAACCGTAGCTGTAGAAGTGTGAACTCTGCCTTGAGACTCTGTTGCAGGAACTCTTTGAACTCTGTGAACACCTGATTCGTACTTCAATTTTGAATAAACAGCGTCACCTTTCATTGAAACAACAACTTCCGAATATCCTCCCGCTTCACATTCTGTTTTACTCAAAATTTGAGCGTTCCAGCCTTGTTTATCGGCGTATTTCATATACATTCTAAGCAAATCACCTGCAAAAATATTTGCCTCATCACCACCGGCTCCGCCACGGATTTCAATCATAATATCCTTGTCATCCATAGGGTCACGAGGAAGTAAAAGAACCTTCATTTTTTCTTCAAGTTCTTCACATTTTTGCACGTTGGTATCAATCTCTGAATGCAAAAAATCCTTCATGGATTGTTCACTTTCACCTTTCAAAAGTTCTTTTGCGTCAGCAGCCGCTTCATCAGCCTCTTTCCAAGAATGATAGACATCTACAGTTTCTTCCATTGATTTTCTTTGTTTTGAAAGGTCTCTGAATTTGTTATAATCCTGAATAATAGCAGGGTCGCTCAATATTTCACCTAATTCAATATATTTTTTTTCAATTTGAATAATTTTTTCTAACATGTCTTTCATAATATAAAATCCTTAAACAGTTAATGCAGCCGGTTTTTGAGGAACACGCCCACAAGTTTTATCTTCATCACAATAGCCGAGTCTTTCGCATTTCGGAACCAAATATTCCTTTAGCCACGGCTCTTCTTTTGTTAATTCATCACACATTTTTTTGACGAGAATTCTGATTTCGGCTTGAGCTCTTGAACATAATCTGATATTTGCAAGGTGAATAAGTTCTCTCAAATTAAGGCTCGCAACCATTGACGTAACAGTTGAATTTGGAAGCACAAAACGAGCGTCTTCTGCTGGAATTCCTGCCTCTGTCATCTCTAAATAACATTGTGATATTTGTTTCATCAAAGCATTGTATTTAGCAGTCATTTCCTCGTTTTTTTCAATAGTAGGGGGGATAATATAGTCAAATTGTCCTTTTTCTTTGACATATCTTTGAGATTTCTGAGAAAATGACATATGACGATGTCTTACAAGTTGATGAGTACAAACTCTTGAAATATTATTCAACGCAAAACTTACCTGAACATGCTCTATCGTACTGAAATGACCTGAAGAAATAACTCTTTTTATTAATTTAAGTATTTTTTCTTCATCATGGGCATTATCGCACTCATAGATATTTATAGGAGAATCCGCACTATAACAAGTTCTACATGCGGTATAAACCGTTCTCAACATATCTTGCGGTTTGGATATAAGTTTTACTTCAATATCTTTATGCGTTGGCATAATAAAATCCTCTGGTAAATTAACACAAAACCCGCCATTTGTTCATTAAGCGGGTTATTCTAAAAGGCGTTATGCAAATGCATAACGCCGTAAAGTTACTTTTTGTCTTGTTGTTGATAACGTTTGTTGAATCTTTCGATACGTCCTTCTGTATCCATAATCTTTTGTGTTCCTGTATAGAAAGGATGGCACTTGTTGCAAATTTCAACTGTGATGTTATCCACTACAGAACCTGTTTCTATTTCGTTACCGCAAACACATTTGATTGTGGTTTTTTTATAATCCGGATGAATGTCTTTCTTCATTGATATAACCTCTATTTCTTTTGACTATGAAATATTATAGTCAGCTAAAATTTTTATATCAAGTAATTTTTTCATGAGGTTAATATTTTTTAAGCTTTTCAAGTGTTAGAGGAGTTTATTTTCGGAAAGCAATTAAAATATTACTATTCTGAAACAACCAATCTACAGATAAATAGCGTCCAAGAATTTTTGATTTACTCTGTGTTGGAACCACCTTGCGGTTTCAGATGTATCAAAAACGTTGTGGATATGACTTTCTGCTGATCCGTCGGAACTTTTTGTTCGACTTTCGAGCATTTCATTATGAGTACTTGTATAAGGCGTCAACGGGAAAATATCTGTCATTTGCATAAATGTAGGAAGTTTAGTATCCATTGAATCGTGCCCGAACAAGCAGTTTGTCAATCTATTCAATCTTTCGTCAAATGTATAATAATTATCATCATTGTCATTTGAGACCTCTGGACCTGCTGCATAGTTCATATTGTTTTGTTGTGCTCTGCTTTCGTGAAGCACGCTGCTTCTTTCATCAGAAACGCCTCTATCAGTCCCTGCAGTATAGCCCATTTCTTCATATCTGGGGTTCAAGTCGCATTTTTCACCGACAATCGAAATATCATTTCTTCCTGTTCTGTTTCTTATTTCGTATGAAATTTTTTGCATTTGGTCATAATGAGGAAGTCTACCTACTCCGAAATAATGTTCTTGGTCATAACCGTCAATGTGTTTTGCACTATCAAAATATATTGCGTCAAACCCCATATTAATACCATTTACGCAGGTATTAATAAAAGCTTCTTGATGCTTAGGATTATCCCAGTTAAAACCTTCGCCACCAACCCACATTTGACCTTCTGACAAAAGCATTCTAAAACCTGTTTTTAGCCCACGCATATGAGCCAAGTCGTTAAATGCCTTAACTTGCTCCTCATTGGAAACCTTAACGCCATCACGTTCAAGATTTTCTGAGGCGATATTTTGGCTTATTCCTGCGTTCAAATTCATAGTATAAAGACTAGTCCCATCTCCTGTATAGCTTTCACCCCATATTGACGGGAACAATTGCGACAAAACAACACAATTTGCAAATTTGTTGCCTGATGGAGGTATTGCAGGCAAAAGTTTGATTGTATTCAACAATCCATCATGAACTCTGTCATAATTGTGATTGCCGACCGTTCTCGGATTAAGCTCAATATAATTTGCTTTTCTTCCCCAATTATCGCCGTAATTCGGAGTTTTTATATTATCGGGAATCGTTGGATATGAATTGTCTGGCTTCACGATTGTACATAACGATTGAATTGCTTGTTCAGGTGTCCTATCTAACAATTCATAAGCAGGTGCATCTACCCATTTTCTCCAGCCTGTATTGCCGTTTTTATAATAATGTTCTTTTGTATAATTGTCTTCGTATATTGAATTTCTGCCTGTCAAAACCCAAAACAACTTTTTAGCAGCACTTCCTTCAAAATTTCTTTTAGCGGCAATTTCTGCCTTATTTACACCTGCAACATAAGCTGCATATTGGTTCTGTGACCTTGAGGAAGAAACATTCTTAGGTAATTTATCTTGCTTCTCAATAGGATTTGTGTTCTTTGCAGGCTTCGTTTTATCTGCTTTATTTATCCCATAAAATGAAATTGGATTTACTAGCATTTGGCTTCCTCATTGACTACACAATTTTTCAAGAACCCTGAATTATTAATATTGCTATTTGGTTTAAATTTGTTTCTAAAATGATACAAACGGAGTAGAAAAAGCTATTGTTACATATAATTAATGTGATATACTGATACCAAAATATGTTAAAAGGATATATATGAAAAAAGGGTTTACATTAGCTGAAGTTCTAATCACATTAACTATCATTGGCGTAGTTTTTTCCCTTTTAATTCCTTCTCTCAACAATGTAAAGCCTGATAAAGAAAAGCTAATGTATAAAAAAGCTATTTTCACTCTGCAAAGTGCACTTGTTCTGGGGTCTGACGAGATAATTTCAAAAGCCGCAAATTCATCTGCTTATTGGGCTGACACTGAAGTTGGAACTGACGAATTTTGCACAATTATTGCAGCTAATTTGAATACGACAGGCGAAATAAATTGCTCTATAACTGGAGATGCCGACACACCTAATTTTATTACAATTAACGGCACTAAATGGTGGGGACTCGGTGCCTTTAAATTCACAACCATCGGTGAAACTCACGATATCTACGTCGATGTTAACGGCGATAAAGGCAAAAATACAATCGGGCAAGACCGTCTCAGAATGAGAGTTCGCTCTGATGGCAAAGTTACTACGGATTCTTCGTGGACAACAGAAAATAAATTTATTAAAGATATGGCTAAAGTTACTGAATAAATATCTTCTCTTTGGCTTTGTACTTGTCTTTACCAATATAAATGTGCTATTATTGACATCTGATTATACATAATAACGGTGATAAAATTATGACAGAAAAAGAACAAGCATCTATTGGTATTATTGGCGGTACTGGCTTTTACAGCTTCTTCGAAGGCTCTGAAGTGAAGAAAGTCGAAATTGATACCCCCTATGGAAAACCAAGCGACACAATTACTATCGGTACTGTCAGAGGCAAGAAAGTTGCTTTCCTTCCTCGTCACGGCAACGACCATAGATTTTTGCCACACACTATAAACTACAGAGCTAATGTTTGGGCACTTCATTCCTTAGGCGTAAAAAGAGTAATCTCTCCTTGTGCCGCAGGAAGTTTACAAAAAAATGTAAAACCCGGCGAATTCGTGGTTTGTGACCAATATGTTGATTGGACTGACGCAAGAAAATCAACCTTCTTTGAAGGTCCTGTTTGCGTGCACCCCAGTGCTGCTGACCCTTATTGCCCCGAACTCAGAAAAATCGCAATCGAAGCAGCTAAAAAAGATGGGATTTCTGTTCACGAAACCGGTACCGTAGTTATTATAAACGGTCCTAGATTTACTACAAAATCAGAATCTAAATTCTTTACAAATCAAGGCTGGGAAGTTATCAACATGAGCCAATTCCCTGAAGTTCACTTGGTTAAAGAACTCGATATGTGTCCTGTTACTATTGCCTTGATTACAGACTATGATGCAGGACTCGTCGGCGATGTACCTCCTGTAACTCATCAAGAAGTTACAAAGGTGTTCAAAGACAATATAGAAAACTTGAAGAAAATGCTTCTTACTATGATTGAAGCTATTCCTGATGATAGAAATACGTGTGATTGCCAAAATACTTCACACACTTCATAATTAATAATGCTTATATTAAAGAGTGGGGTTAAGAAAAATCTCACTCTTTATAAAAATTTTCGCTTTTGGAGGAGAAATGAGTTTAGCACAAATAGTAAACAACCTATTTAACATTTATTGGTGGCTGTTAATTGTTAGAATATTTTTAACCTGGGTTCCCAGCATAAACTGGGAAAATCAACCTTTCAAATTTTTAAGAATAGTTGTTGACCCCGTTTTAGCACCTTTTAGAGCCATTATTCCACCTCTTGGTGGTTTGGATTTTTCACCGATAATTGCAATTCTATTCTTGCAATTTGCACAAGTTGCCATAGTTAGATTATTGGTTTACGTAGGGGTATAATTAACCCATAATTATCCATAAGAATTTTTTTGTTATTCTAGCTAAAATTATCGCTATAAAACAGAATATCAAATCATATATAAACTTGAATAAGCTTTGTATTGCAATCCATTCTAATATAAATTGGTATGGCTCTCTTTTTATAAGAGCCATAATTATTGTATAAAATATGCCTATTATATGAATTGTCAAAACACCCCAAAAACTGGCTTTAAAAGCATCTTTATAAGAAAAATGCTTTCTTAAACATCTTGCCATAATAACAACTGCGGGAATATAAGCCAAAATATAGCCAAAGCTGTATTGTAGCACGTATTTTATCCCTCCCCCTAAAGCAAAGACAGGAAAAAACGAAAGTCCCAAAATCAAATACAAGACGACGGAAATCAGTCCGTAGATTGGACCCAACAAAGCCGCAATATAAGCTATTACCGGCAATTGCGGGATATACTCATAGTATTTTAACTGAACCAATGGTCCACCTGAATCAGAGAATCTAATCGGATGGAAAAACGCTTCCAGCGGAATACAATAGTGATTAAAAGAAAATTGTGTAAAAGTAGAAATTATAATCAAAAAAGTACACAAAGCAACAAGGGTCAATGTGCCAAGCGTAAATCTGACTTTCTCGTTCGAATGCCGAATTTCTTTAAATTGAGATTTAATTCTTTTTGTCATTCGTATATCAAACTTTCATTATTGTTTTTTTAAGTTCTTCATATAGATTTTTGAATTTTTCGTGCCAAATGTTTTCCGTAAACATAATGATAGCATTTTCGCCATTATCTTGGTAGTAGTTTTTTCTTTGACCTATAGATTTAAAACCGAATTTTTCATATAAAGATATGGCTGCAATATTGCTCTCTCTAACTTCTAGGGTTATATATTTAATCATTTGTTTATAACAATCATCTATTAATGTTTTTAACAATATTTGTGCAAGTTGCTGTTTTCTAAAATCAGGATGCACCGCCAAGGTTGTGATATGTGCCTCTTCTAAAATTTGCCAATATCCGACATAAGCTAGCACTCTATCGGCATTTTTGTCCTTTACGCAATAATAATGAGCAAGCTTATTAGACAATTCGTTGAAAAAAGAATCTTTTGACCAATGGTGATTCGGATACGATATCGTCTCAATCTCCATAACTTCATCAAGATTTTCTTTCTTCATTTTTTCTATCTTTACGGATAATTTTTTATTTTTCATTCCTAAATATTATCAAAGACAGTCTAAAGATTCAAACCTAAATTTCTCTCATACAAAAAAATGATTTATTTTTTTAAAATAAACTAATCGATGTATTTTTCAAAAAAAATACAAAAAATAGAGGATATAAAACACCTCCTACATATATTATTCTGTATGCGTGAGGAGAGGCACAAATATGTGCCGATTTACAGACTTTATACTCTTGAGGTAGGTTTGAAAAAATTTGAATTTAAACTGCAAACAGTCTTGAAGCTGCGACAAAAGGCTCTTGATGACGCTATGCTTGAATTGGCTAGAATCAGCAAAGTCTTGCAAGATACACAAAATGAAAAACAACTTATATTAGACACAAAAAGTAATTTGAGCCTTAAACTTACTACGGTCGTCGAAGGCGAAATACTAGATATCGAACAAATTCAAACCGGTAAAAACTACATTATGCAACTAGATACCAAAATCAAACAAAAAAACCAACTCATTGAACAAATAAAAATCGCTGTAAACTCTCAACAAAAAAAAGTTCAAGAAGCTCTAAAAGAAAGAGATATCCTCACTAAACTCGAAGAAAAACAAAAACAAAATTTCTATAAAGAATTCCTTCATAAAGAAATGACAGAACTTGATGACATTTCAATCAGCAGATACAAAGTAGGTTAATCGGAGATAAAATGACAAACTATTTAACAGATATTTTGACCAACAAACTAAATCAAAAATCAAATGTTTCTAATACCAGAAACTCATCTTATCAATCTAAAAACACCAACAATGACTTTGAAAATGTTTTGAACAAGATAAACTCTAATTCTGAAAAAATTGAAAAATCTAAACAAAACAATCCCACAAATGATGTCTTGATGAATAAAGCACAAAAAAGCAACAAAGATATTCATTCAACAGAAAAAAACAAAACCTCCGATTCAAACACAAAAACAAAAGACCTAAACGAAAAAAATAAAAATTTAGACAATAAAACAGATGGACAAAACCAAGTCAACAACAAAGATAAAGACGACATTAAAAAGAGCAATATGACAACTGATGAAGCTCAAAGCACATGCAAAAAAGATAATGATACAAACCACAAAATCACAGAAAACAACAACTCAAATAAAGATTTAGCAGACGACAGAAGTGATAAAAATTCAGACTCAGATTCTGATAACGAAGCTAAAAATGAGACTACCACAAGTAGCTCAAATGAAGCCACAAAAGACAATTCCTTATCTTTAATTGACGCTTTAAACAAAATATTTGCAGACACAACACAAGATACTACGTTGACAAATTCAGAAACTAATACAGCAACTGATACTACTGCGATAGGTAATTCTGAAACTACTCAAAATTCAGACATTACCACGATTGAAAACAACGACAATTCATATCAAAATATCGACACCAATATAAAAATTAACGCTGTCACCACTTCTAACACCTCAAGTAGTACATCAACAACAACTGTTTCAACAAATACAGCAAGTGAAAAAGACGAAGCTATCAACATAAATACATCAAGTAGCAACAAACAAGTTGATACAAATCTACAAAGTCAATCTGAAAGTAACTCGATTTCAGAATTTGAAGCTACTACTCAAAATAAAGCCGGCGTTGAAGACAACAAAATAGCCACAACCCTTGAAAGTCTTAACAATATTGAAGAAAGTGACATAGATTCTGTAAAAATTAAAGTTACAACAGAAACAGAAATAAAACCGCAAGACAAATCTGCACCAAAACAAGCCAACACTCTTAACCAAATTATGATTGATGACATGAAAGCCGAGCTTTCAACATCTAACAATTCGGCTTCAACAGGAAGCAACTTCTCTAGCCAACAAGATGCAACAGAACAAGCTGTAAAATTAACAATAGAAAATGTTGACTCAACCGAAGATGGTGCAACCTCAAAAACTGATTTCTCTAATTTGCTGAACAAAGAAACATCTCAACTACAAACACAAACCAAAACAAATGTTTCAGCAATAGCTGAACCCAAAGAATTAAGCAAAAGCGATATTCTTAACCAAATAAACGATAAATTAACAAACATAAAAACTACTACAACTGAAAAAGTTGAAATAATACTAAAACCTGAAAACTTAGGAAAAGTAAATGTCGAAATCCTAAGCACAAAAGGTGAAATTACGGCAACCCTTATAGCCGAAAACAAACAAGTCAAAGAAATATTAGAAAAAAGTCTTGATAGTTTAAAAAATAGTTTGAATAATCAAGGGTTAAACGTCAACAATGTAAACGTTAAAATTGAAGAAACCAACAAGTCAGCATTTGCGGATTTGAACTTCCAACAAGAACAGTTCAATGCAAATACTGAAAGCAACAACAAAAACCCAAATCAAGCAAATGAAACTTATCAAAAAGATGCTGATATTACTCAATCAGCAAAGGGATTATCTGAGGAAGGAATGTTGGAAACAGACAATGGATTGATAGATAAAAATTCATTGCACGCAGGCTTGGTAGACTATAAGGTTTAAAAGGAGGAAAAATGACCAGTATCGGAGATCAAATAACGGCTATGCAAAATGCCACAACTCAAGCTCAAGCTGATGAAATTAAAAGAAACGGCTATTCAGGTTCATCTGACCTTGATGGTGACGCATTCTTAAAGCTAATGCTAGAACAATTAAAACAACAAGACCCGCTTGCCCCTATCGATAACAAGGAATTCTTGGCTCAACAAGCTCAATTTACTCAAGTAACTGCCTTGCAAGAGCTAAACAGCAACATAAGCGTCAACAACCAAGTAACTCAGGCATGTATGCTAATCGGAAAAGAAGTTACACTGGTCGACCCTGAAGATAATACAAAAAGAATAACAGGTGTCGTTGACTCAGCCAGCTTCTCCGGTTCAAGTGCAACTGTCAATGTTGGGGGCAAAGACTACTCTCTTGGCTATGTCGTTGGAGTAAAAACACCTACTACAACAGCTGGTGGGGAGTCCTCCGGTGATACATCAACCGGAACAGATTCTGACAAAACTGAAAAATCATAATTAAAAATAAAAAGTAATACTTATAAATACGGGAGGAAAAATGGGACAAGCTTTTTACACATCCATAAGCGGAATTAAAGCCGGTCAAAACAGCATCAATGTTGTAGCTGACAATTTGGCAAACATGAATACTATCGGCTTTAAACAATCATCTGTTACTTTTTCAGATGTTTACTACAATACACTATCGGCAGGCTCTGGTGCAACCACCAATCTTGGCGGTACTAACCCTAAACAAATCGGCGTAGGTACTCAAACTGGTGCTATTGCAAGAAACTTTACAACAGGTTCCAGTTTATCAACAGGCGTATCAACCGATATGATGCTACAAGGTAATGGCTTCTTTACGGTTATGAACCAAGACAATCAGATACTTTACACAAAAGCTGGCAACTTTACACTTGACGAAGAAGGTCACTTAACCCTTCCAAGCGGATATAAATTAATGGGTGCATCAAGCTCTTTCAGCACTCAAAGTGGTAACACTCCCGTTAAAATCCCTACTATGATTGAAACAAAAACCATTCCAAACACTGCGGACATAGGCACAAAAGATTTATCAAAATTGAATAATGTATCTATTTCAACCGGTACTTTTAAAATAAATGTTGTTGATGGTGGTGGAACAACTACACCTGTAGAAATTACAATTGCAGATGGTGACAATTTAGCAACTATCGCAAATAAAATCCAAACAGGCTTAAACGGCGTTGCTGCAGGTCATACCGTAAGCTTGAGCGGTGGTAAATTGCAAATTACTCCACCGGCTGGTGAAACATTAAAATTCGAATCAGGTACTTCAAATTTTGTTTCAGCTACTCAATTAAATGACTCCAATCCAACTGCAGGGCAACCTTATTCATCTAAGGTCCTCGACTACAAACAAGAAATAAAAGTCGCTGACAACAAAGAAACTGCTCAAAAATATGCCGGAATGACCGTCTATCAAGATGGTAGCCTTGAAGTTAAATACTCGAACGGTGACAAACTTAAAGTCGTTCAAGATGATAATAACAACTCCGTATTCCAATACACTACCGCTGAGGGAGTTGTAATCACAGGCAATGACGTCACGGTTCCACCTCAAGTTGCAACTCCTGCTAATTTACAATTGCAAGTTGCAAGCTTTATCAACCAAAATGGTTTAGTAGGCGTTGGAAATAACTGTTTTTCACAAGGTGCAAACTGCGGAGATGCTTTCTATGGAACACCTAACGGAAACGGTTTTGGAGCACTTGCTTCCGGAACTTTAGAAGGTTCAAACGTTGATATGACGGCTCAATTTGCTGATATGATTGTGGCTCAAAGAGGGATTGAAGCTAACAGCCGTGTATTTGATACACAAAACCAAATAATGAAATCATTAGCTTATCTCGGTCAATAATAATTAATATGTGTTAATAACGATATAGCGGATTAGTTTTTCTAATCCGTTTTTTTTGTATAATAAATCTATGATAAAAAATGCCTACATACATATTCCTTTTTGCAGAAGAAAATGCAATTATTGCACTTTTGTGTCTTATGACACACTTACGTTAAAAAATGTATATATTGATTCGCTGCTAGAAGAAATAAAAACAAATTACAAAGGCGAAAAGCTTAACACTATATATTTTGGAGGGGGAACTCCCTCTATTCTTTCAACCAGTGACTTCGGATTAATTCTCTCCGAGCTCAATTTTGATAAAAATACAGAAATTACAGTAGAGATAAATCCTGAAACAGTAGATAGAGAATATTTAGATAATTTAAAAGCTCAAAATATCAACAGGTTAAGCATCGGAACTCAGGTGTTCGATAACAATATCTTACAACTTATCGGAAGAAACCACACCAAAGAAACGGCGATAAAAACAGTACAAAATGCCCAAAATGCAGGATTCTCCAACATAAGTATTGACCTCATCTACGGGCTCCCGACCCAAAATACAGAAAACTTTTTAACTTCGCTAAAAATCGCAACCGACCTTAATATTCAACATATCTCGCTTTATGGTTTAAAAATTGAAGAAGGCTGTGCGTTTTTCAACCACAAGCCCCATTTTTTACCCGAAAATGATGACCAAGCGGAAATGTATATTGAAGCAATTGACTACCTTGAAAAAAGTGGATTTTTTCAATACGAAATCAGCAATTTTTCAAAACCGAATTTTGAATCAAAGCACAATTTAAACTACTGGAACAATGGACTCTATTATGGTTTTGGGGTTGCAGCTAGCGGTTACGAAGACGACATAAGATACACAAATGTATCGACTATTGAAGAATACATAAAACTTCCCAACAAAAAAATCTATATCGAAAAAGTTACGCCTCAACATGAGCTCGAAGAAGAAATTTTCTTAGGACTTAGGGAAACAAAAGGTCTAAACATTCCAAATATAAATAAAAAATTCGGAATAGATTTTGACAAAAAATATTCTGAAATAATTAAGAAATATTCAGAAACAAACCACATCAAAAAAACTCAATACGGTTACGCTCTAACTCGACAAGGCATATTATTGAGCAACAACATCCTATCTGAATTTATTGAAATCTAAATCTATTTCTTTTCAGGTAAGCCCTTTGTACCTGTTTCCATGCCTGCAATCAAGAAAGTAGCAGGTAAAACTTTAGAAATTACGGATTGTATTTTAGGGTTTTTAAACATAAAAGTTGAAGCGAAACACAAGTCATCAGCGTGTTGGCTATAGTCAGTGGCTTTAGTTTCTTTACCAGCTTTTTCTTTGAACAATTTATCATTTACCTTGCTCATGATTTTATTACCGACAGCCATTCCGCCAACCAAGCCTGTTACAGTAATTGCAGCCCTAGGCAAGCCTTTTAGTGCAAGATTTATTTTGTCAGCAAATTTAACAGTTTCTTTCAACTGAGGCATTTTTAAGCCTGATTTCTCTAATAATGTGGTGCCTAACGCAACGCAGCCGACAGGAGCCAACAAATTGGCTGTGAACTGTCTTATTCCTTCTCTTAGTTTGTGCTTAGCGTTGTTTTTATCAGCAATTGAACCAGCAATCATGCCGCCTGCGATAGAAGCTCCGCCAAGTGCTAAAACTTCTTTTTCTCCATATCTCAAATCTGCAAATTTAGTAGGGTTTCCACCTTTTTTCAATGCCATTAATATGCCACCGATAGCAGCACTGATAGCAACAGCACTACCTGCCAATGATGCGATTTTTACATTTGTAGGATTAACAGCCTTCTGAGGAGCTTTCTTTTTGGCTTCTACCGGCTTATTTACAGGGTTTTTAGAATAATTATAGCTGTTTGTAACTTTCATCAAAGTGCCCTCATTCATTTGCACATATTTATAATAGATGAACAAAAATTTAATTGCTAATAATAGTTTAGTATTTTACAAAAAGAAACAATTAAAAACCTCATTTCTCTTTTTTTTCAGCTACTCTTGTAATACACTTAATAATAACTAAAAGGTGAAAAAATGATTGACACACACGCACACATTGATATGGACTGCTATAAAGAAGATTTTGAAAAAGTTTTGGCTCGTGCTAAGGCAAATGGGATTGAAAAAATAATAATTCCGGCTGCTGCTGAAAAAGACTTCGACAAAATCATCAATTTAGCTGAAAAATATGACAACATATATGCTGCAATCGGTGTTCACCCGGAAGATGCCAAACTTTACACCGAAAAATCTCACGATAAAATAATTCAACTTGCAAAACACAAAAAAGTTATCGCAATTGGTGAAATAGGGCTCGACTATTATTGGGACAAGACAACAATCGATATTCAACAAAAAATCTTTAAAGACCAGATTGAAATAGCAAAAGCCGTCAATAAACCAATCCTTGTACATGACAGAGATGCCCATGAAGATAGTTTCAACATAATCAAAAACACAAACGCTGGTGCAATTGATGTTGTTATGCACTGCTTTTCCGGAAGCGTTGAATTCGCCAAACAATGTATCAATGAAGGCTGGTATATAGCACTCGGTGGGGTCACAACTTTTAAAAATGCCAAAAAAGCAAAAGAAGTCGCAAAAATAGTTCCTCTCGATAAACTTTTGCTTGAAACAGATTCCCCCTATATGACACCAACTCCTCATAGGGGAGAACAGAATGAACCTGCATTTGTTAAATTTGTCGCTATTGAAATAGCAAATCTTCGAAATGTAACATTGGAAGAAATTGACAACACAACCACGGATAATGCGTGCAGAATTTTTGATTTCGGAGGCTATAATGAATAAAAAAGACAGGCTCGACAAAATTCTATTTGAAAAAGGATACTTCGATACAAAATCTAAAGCCCAAGCTGCAATTATGGCAGGTGATGTAAAAATTAACGATGAAACAATTACCAAAGCTGGCTTTCAAATTGAAATTAAAGACAACACAAAAATCGAAATAAAAACTATGCCCTTCGTCTCAAGAGGCGGTTTCAAGTTGGACAAAGCAATTAAAACATTTAATATCAACTTAAAAGATAAAACATGCCTCGACGCAGGTGCCTCAACTGGTGGATTTACTGACTGCATGCTCCAAAACGGAGCAAACAAAGTCTACGCAGTTGACGTCGGATACGGGCAAATTGCTTGGAAACTAAGAAACGACCAGAGGGTCAAAGTTGTCGAAAGAGTAAATGTGAAAAATTGCGTTTCATCTGACATATATAGCGAAAATGACATTCTACCAACTTTTTGTGCTATGGATTTGTCTTTTATTTCAATAACCAAAGTGCTTGAAAATATCTTAAAACTCATGAGCCCCTATGAAAATCAAATCATGGCATTAATAAAACCTCAATTTGAAGCAGGCAAAGACCAAGTAGGCAAAAATGGCGTAGTCAGAGAAGAAAGCACGCACATTGAAGTCATTAAAAATGTGCTTGATTTCGCTGAAAAAATCGGGCTAAAAGCTATTAATCTCGATTTTTCACCTATAAAAGGACCCGCAGGTAACATAGAATATATTGTATTATTCACGACAAAAATAAGTTTGACCAATGATATTGACATTGCAAGTATAGTCAAAAGCTCACACTTGCTGGCTGAATAACGAGCATAATTTGAAAAATATCATAGTGCTGTATATAATGAAAACACAACCGAGTCTTTTGGAGCAAATATGAGATTTTTTATAATTATTCTTACCTTTTTAACTTTTGGATTTTCAGCTGTAGCTTTTGCTGAAAGCAACCAGCCAATAGTTCCACAACTTCAGATGGGAAAAAAACCCTATCAACTTCATACCTTTAAAAACACAGACAAAATATCTGTAATGAAAGCTATGATTGATATTTTGCAATCTGACGGATATATGATTAATACAGCAAATCCTCAACTCGGCTTTATTGCAGGTGCCCTTGACTTTGATTCAGAAGACACAACAGTGGATATCGCAGAAGAATTTGGAGCAAGCAAAGCCGGGCTTTTCTGGAAAGGGATAAGGACGGCAAGTATTGAAATATCTGCAAACATAACGGATTTCGGTCCCGATACAAAAGTCAGAATGATTTACAAAAGAAAATTGCTAAACACATACGGAAACCCTCAATATATCAATGAGGTGACAATCCAAAGAAGATATGAATATTTCTACGATAGAGTTGAGCAAGAAATCAAAACACAAAAAAATACTCAAAAAACAATTATCGAGGCTCAAAAAAAAGCTAAAGAACTAGCACTTCAAGAAGAAGCTAAAAAACAATCTATGGAAAAAGAAGCTCAAGCTCAAGCACAAACACAAATTACAAATGAAAAAAAAGAAGAAAATGTCAACGAGAAAAACAAAAAGTCTGAAACAAAATGAAAAAATCAATATCAATATTTCTAATTTTCATACTCGGGAGTCCTGCTTTTTGCCGCCAAACACAAAAAGCTCAAATTAAATACAACGAAATAAGAACCTACACAATTCCTTTCACCAACCAAGAAAAAATAGAAAAAGCTGTCATCTACACCTTTCAAAACAGCGGTTTTACAATAACAAATTATGAACCGGAACTCGGTTTTATCTCCGCCCGAAAAACATTCGACACCAAATCTACCGACAAATTGAGAGTAAGCAGGCACCTTATAGAAATGGGCATATTCGGTACAGCCACAATCTTCTCTTGGGGTATAATGAGCCCATCTTTAATCGAACCATCTTGCCGTTTAAAAAAAGAACTCGAAAAAAAGCCTGTCGTCATCGACTCTTTTGTATCACTAACTAAACTAGGTGATAAATCCATCATAAAGCTATCTTTAATCGAAAAAATATACGAAAACAAAGACGGATATTGCTACAGAAAAGATTCACCCCGAAAAATAATAAAAATTAAAAACCCGAAAATTTACGAAGAATTTTTCACTCAAGTAGATTCCAACATATACTAAAAAGCGGCTCTGAACTTCAGAAACCGCTTTTATTATTAGTTTTTATATCTGCTATGAAGCAGTACCTGTTGACCAGCTATTCAAATATTGTTCCTGTTCAGCTGTCAAGGTATCAATTTCAATACCCATTGCTTTTAGTTTCAAATTAGCAATTTCAATATCTGTTTGATGAGGCAATGTATATAATTTATTTTCAAGATTTTGTCTGTTCTTGATGATAAATTCTGCACCCAAAGCTTGATTTGCAAAGCTCATATCCATAACTGAAGCAGGATGTCCTTCTGCTGCTACAAGATTAACAAGTCTACCTTCAGCTAAAACATAAACTGATTTGCCGTTATTTAATTTATATTCATCCAAGAACGGTCTGATACGTTTAATTTCAGTTGTATATTCTTTCAATCCGTTCACATTGACTTCAACATCAAAGTGACCTGCGTTACATACCATTGCACCATCTTTCATGTTCATAAGATGAGGAATGTCTACAACATTTTTATCACCGGTAATAGATAAGAATATGTCACCAATTTTTGCAGCTTCTGCAATAGGCATAACTCTATAGCCTTCCATTGCTGCTTCTAAAGCTTTCAACGGGTCAACTTCTGTTACAATAACATTAGCACCGTGTCCTTTTGCTCTCATTGCAGCACCTTTTCCGCACCAGCCATAGCCACACATTACAAAAGTTTTACCTGCCAGCAAAATATTACTGGCTCTAATGATACCGTCTATAGCACTTTGTCCCGTACCATATCTGTTATCATAAAGATATTTCGTCATACTGCTATTAACAGCCAATGCAGGCCATTGCAAGCTTCCATCTTTTTCCATAGCTTTTAATCTGATAATACCAGTTGTTGTTTCTTCACAAGAGCCAACAATATCAGCTATCAATTCAGGTCTTTTTGAGTGAATAGTAGCAACTATATCGCAACCGTCATCAATTATAAAATTAGGTTTATGGTCTAGTAATATATCAACATGCTTTGCATAAGTTACTTTATCTTCACCTGCGTATCCATAAACAGGAACACCCCAATATTTAACCAAAGCTGCAGCAACATCATCTTGGGTTGAAAGTGGATTTGATGCTGTCAAAATACCATCAGCTCCCCCTTCTTTTAGTGCGATTACCAAATTAGCTGTTTCCTTCGTAATATGAACGCAACTTGAAAATCTCATTCCCTTAAAAGGTTGCTCTCTTTTAAATCTTTCTTTGATTTGAGCCAAAACAGGCATATCTTTCATTGCCCATTCAATATTATTTTTTCCTTGTTCTGCAAGGGCGATATCTTTAATATCACATTTTACTAATGTAGAATCCATGGTTTCTCCTTAAGTTTTACAACAAAATTCTAACATGAATACACAAAACTATGTATAATTATTCTATGGACATTTACGAAAAATTAAACAAGAGAAATTTATTCAAACTTATACTCGGACTCGGAAACAAAAACGAAGACGAGATAAAAGCAATTTCGCAAATATACTCAAAAGCCGGAGTCGATATATTTGATATTACACCGGACGTTGAAATTTTTAAGCTCGTAAAAGACACCATTGAAAGACAAGGATTCTCTCTAAAAGAATTGCCCATCTGCGTAAGCTACCCGATTGGCGATGACAAACACGGGAAAAAAGCTTTTGTCGACAAAACAAAATGCCTCAGGTGCAGACATTGCATAAAAAAATGCTCATATGGTGCAATCTCCTTTGAACAAGAAGTCATTATTGACACAAAAAAATGTATCGGTTGCGAAGCTTGTAAGTGCTCGGCTATCACTTATAAAAAAGAAGAAATTGCTCTCTTTGAATCAATTGAAACTTTTCAAAATTATGGCGTAAAATTTATTGAGCTTCATATCTCAACTCCTGATATCAAAGTAATTAAAGACACTTTTATAAAATTAATCACGAAATTTCCTGATTTAAATTTTGGAGTATGCGTTTCTCGTGAAAAATTTGCGGATATTCAACTTATAAATCTATTAAAAGATTTAATCACTCTTTATGACAAAAAATTAATTATCCAAGCAGACGGTTTGTCAATGAACGGCGGCAAAGACACAACAGCTTCAACGCTTCAGGCTGTAGCTATTGCTCAATTACTACAAGAACTTGACGCTTACATAATAATCTCCGGCGGAACCAACGACAAATCAAAACACCTGCTCGACTTATGCAACGTTAAAGCCAACGGCATTGCAATTGGGTCGTTTGGACGACTTTTAATAAAAGATGAAGTATCAAACAATGAATTTTGGTATAATAATAATACATTCAATTCGACTTTAGCAAAAGCAGTAAACTTAGTGAAATCGGTGAAAGACAATGAAAGAAACAATTAACGGCATTTTGAGAAAATATGTGGAACTAACTCCTGATACGACTTTCATAGTCGGATTTTCTGGGGGCTGGGACTCTATGTGCATGCTCCACATTTTAAGACAACTTTCTATCGAACACGGATTTAAAGTCATTGCAGCCCACCTTAACCACAACTGGCGTGGTGATGAGGCCGATAAAGAAGAACTTATTTGCAAAAAGTTTTGCGAACAATATGAAATTCCTTTCGTCGCAAAAAAATTGCCCGATGGCTTAAAAGCCTCAGAACTCATCGCTAGAGAGATGAGGTATGCCTTTTTTAAAGATTGTGCTGCAAAATTCGCCGCTGATGCCATATTGACCGCCCACACAAGAAGTGACAACGCTGAAACTATTCTATACAGAATAATCAAAGGAACCGGACTCAACGGCTTAGAAGGCATTAAAGAATGCCGTGACGTCGACTCTTTTAAAGTCATAAGACCAATTTTGAATTTTTCAAGAAAATCAATCGAAGCATATTGCATTAAAAATGAACTATTCCCAAACAGCGATTCAAGTAATTTGAATACAAAATATGCACGTAACAACATCAGACACAACATCATGCCTGCATTGAAAAATATCAATCAAAATATTGAAGGTGCATTAATAAATCTTTCAGAAATGGCTATCGGGAACAATAAAATTATCCAAGAATTAATCCAAAACATCGAAAAACAGATTACCGTCGGAGAAAAATGGCTAACTAAAAATTTTATGCTACTAAATCCTACAATGAAGCAACATTTCATATATAATTTATTAATCAGAAATGATATTGAGCCGAGTTTTTCAAAAGTACAAGAAATTTTAAATTTTATAATCGAAAATCAATCTTCTAAATCAGGCAAAACCCTCTCTCTTACAGAAGATATCTGGCTTTTCACATCCTCTGTTTACACCTACACAGTCGACAAAGCCGATGATGTAAAATGTAATGAAGAAATACAAATCAAAGATGATGGACTTTACACCTTTGGCTCGGTTTGCGAATTTTCTATACATAAATTCAACGAAACTGTCCACAATTACCCCAAAGCTGATGAGCCCGTGGCTTTTGTTGACCTGTCTGATTTCAAAGAACCTTTAACCCTTAGAACAAGACGTAACGGCGATATTATCCAACCTTTCGGCATGGATGGAAAAATGAAACTTAAAAAATATTTCATTAATAAAAATATACCAAGCCATGACCGTGATAAAATAATTCTATTATGTTGCGGAAAAGAAGTTCTTTGGGCTATAGGAGTAGGATTAAGCGAAAAATTGAGAACAAAAAACAACCCGTCACATAAATTAGAATTGGTAGGTGAATAATGAACGCATTGCTGGATAAACCCATTACGGATTTAAAAGTTTTAATATCTGAAGAAACACTTCAAACTCGATTAAAAGAACTCGGAAAATACGTCGATAACGAATTTAAAGACGCTCAAGAATTAATTGTAATCTGCGTTTTAAAAGGTGCCGTTATGTTTTGTTGCGATTTTGCAAAACATATCTCTATTCCTTTACAAATGGAATTTATCAGAATTTCAAGCTACGGCAATGACTCTCACTCAAGTAACCACTTGAAAGCAATTGACTTGACATTGCCAATGATGAAAGATAAAAACGTATTGATAGTCGAAGACATTGTAGATACAGGGCTCACTGCTAAATTTTTAATTGATTTAATACAAATGGAACACGCACCGAAAAAACTCCGCTTCGTTTCACTATTAAACAAAACTTGTGCAAGGAAAATAGACATAAATCCAGATATAGCCGGCTTTGAAATAGACAACAAATTTGTCGTAGGTTATGGACTCGACTACAAAGGCTACTACAGGAATTTGCCATATATAGGCTACTTTCCTCAATAAGATAAAAAAGGAACTTTCACTAGTTCCTTTTTATTTTTATATTCCTGAGCCTTTTATTTCAACTTTTTTGAGTTTTTTCTCAATTTTTTTATACCAAGGCAACTTTTGCTTAAACAAATACTCATATCCATCCACGCTTCCGTGAGTAATTTCTGCAAGTTGGCTATCGCAAAGCGAGGTAAAACTTTCCTCTAATGCTTTTGTAAAAGCGTGTCTATCTATTTTTTCGTTTGTTTTTTCTAGCAAAACAGGTTCACCGATTTCGACCATTACTTCTGGTCTGTCTTCTCTCAAAAAGACATAATTAACAGCAACCGGAACCAAATTTATTCCACCAAGCCGTTTTGCAACCTTTTCTGCAACAAAAGTCATGCCTGTTTGAAAATTGATAGGTCTGTAATTCGGAGGTTTAATTATACCTTGAGGAAAAATCCAAAGCCCCATGCCTGCTTCCAAATCTTCGGATATATATTTCAAAGATTTCATTGCATCTTGAGGAGATTTTTTATTAACAGGAAAAGCACCTGCCTTTGCAAACAAAGGAAATCTGTTCATTTCTTCAATCATCATTCGTAATTTTACGTTAAAAAATCTACGAACCATATTATACCCTACGATTCCGTCCCACCAGTTCATATGCGGAGCATAAAAAATCATTGGATACTTTTTATTTGTCTTATCATAGTTGCTACCGTTTTTTATTTTCAAGGAATAGAAACGATGTTGTATCATATTATAAAAGAATCTATCAGCAACCCAAGTCCAAAAAGGGTCATTTGAAGCTTTTCTAAATTTTTCTTCCCGATTTCGAAGTTTAGTAGGTGGAACGTCTGAATACAAAACTTCATTACTAGCCATTATAAGTCTCCCTAATAAAACTCGTGAAAGAGCCTCCCATAAACAAAAACTCTAATATATCAAGGATATTATACCACCATAATTCGTTTTATGGAAGCCCCCCAACCTTGGTAATATATATATTTTCAAGGAATACCGGAGGAATATCTATACTTTTTTTCGCTGAAACAGACAACATAATATCTTTTGTCATAACTTTTGTTTCATGCTTTTTACAAATTGCATTTATATGTAAGTTTTTTGATGTTTCTCCCGGTTTTATAGGTTCAGCTTGTGTTGCAATTCTTTGAACAATCGTCTCACACAAATGATTATTATCATAAACCTTTATTATTAGATAAAGTTTATGAATAGTTTTTTCTGTATTGTTTTGAACAGAGATATCTGCATTCACTGAAGACGCTATTCCGAATGGTAATGCCTTATAGGCACCACTTTCTACTTTAACTGTTAAATCATTAGCATCTAAAATATTATATAAAATAAATCTATTTAATTTTTTATATTTTTCGAGATACATATTTGTATAAACTAAATCTCCAGCCGCACGAGAAGATGATACCAGTGCCAACAATGTTTTTTTATAGACCGAATAATTTATTATATATGGATTTTTTTTGGCAGTTTTTTCAAACCAAATCAACGCCTCTTCCGGATTATCACTAGAATACAATTTTGCTAAATGATACATCAAAACCGGAGAATCAGTAATGCTTATACCTGATAACAAAGTGTTTATCGCTCTGTTTTTTTTATTTGCCTTTAACTGGACGGTTACAATATTCATGTAAACCTGTGGCAATTCATCTTTTACGTTAAAATTAACAGTATCTGTTTTATTTTGATAATACAATGCATTTAAAAAATAAGCTTTGGCTAATTCATAATTTTCTCTTTCGCAATAAGCCCGAGCTGCTTTTGCATAAAAAATCGCTTTTGACCTTATCAAAGAATCATTTGCATATTCTTTAACTTTTGCAATCATGTCAATAGCTTTTTCCAATTTGCCTTGTTTTAGATACAGAGTAGCCAATTGAAAAGTAGGTTCAAAAACGCTATACGGTGCCTTATTAATAGCAACGAGATATTGAGATTCGGCTAATTTATACTCCCCAATGGTTTCATAGGCTAAACCTAGCTTCAAGTTGACTTCATAATTTCCGGGGTTTTGGCTTTCTTGAAACTTGTAACTGTCTATGAGCATCGATATTTGTGTTGTTTTAAACTCTGTAATTTGTTTTTTCGTTGGTGGTTTTTTTGCCGAAAAATTTGCACTGATAATCAACAGACCAACGATTATTGACAAGATTAAACACGTTATTGCAAAAGTCTTTATGTAAGATAAAATTTCATTTTTATTCATAGATTTCCTGAACCGAAATTGAGTCGATATGTTTTACATCTTCTAGTTTTTCATGGATACATTGAATAGGATTTTTACAGCACATTGATATTTTAGCGACAAGCAATCGCTTTTCATCAGCATGTTCTACCTTCTTTTTGGTGAATTCCATAATCTCGTCAAAAGTACCATAAATATCATTTTCCACCAATTTAGAATTTTCTATATCACAAATTATAGACAATTTTACTTGTTTCATATTTTTCAAATTTTTGGGCATAACTTCTGTCTCAAAAATTCTTATGAGCACCAAAATCGCAACAGAAATAACAGCCACATATAATGCCAAATTTATCTTCCCGCAACCACAAGCCATACCAATGCTGGCAACCATCCACAAAGAAGCTGCTGTCGTTAGTCCATAGACGTTTGAGCCATGTCTTAGCACCGTACCGCCACCGATAAAACCGATACCTGTTAATATTTGGGCTGCAACTCTACCGGGATCACCCATTGGATAAATGCTTATAGCTGTTGAAAAACCATATATTGACAAAATAGTAAATAAGCATGAACCCAAACAGACCAAAATATGAGTCCTCAATCCCGCCCATTTGTTTGTCAATTCACGTTCTAAGCCTATCCCAAAGCCTAAAATTATTGAAAGAACTATTCGCATTAAAATATTAATATCAGGAACTTGAAAATTATTAACAAGATTTTCCATTAATTATCTCACTTTGCTTTTAGGGTCCAACACATCTCTTATTGTATCACCAATTAAATTAAATGATAAGACCGCTAAAAAAATCAAAAAACCGGGCATTAAAAGCCAAGGTCTTGAGATAATATTTGTAAATTCTTGTGCTTCTTTGAGCATATTTCCCCAGCTTGCGTCAGGTTGCTGTATCCCAAGCCCCAAAAAGCTTAATCCTGATTCTGCCAATATATATGACGGGACAGACAACGTCATAGCAACTATAACGTAACTTATCGTTTGAGGTAGAATATGCCTTATTATTATTCGCAATCTCGATGCACCTAAAGATTCTGTTGCTTGAACAAATTCCTGTTTTTTTATGGAAAGAACCATTCCTCGCACAACTCTTGAAAAACCCGCCCAACCTATTAGTGCCAATATTAATATTATCAATGTAAATCGTTGCACGCTGGTCATATTTGCAGGCAAAATGGAAGCTAAAATTATCAACAAGTAAAAACTCGGAATTGACATTATGGCCTCTGCTACACGCATCATAATAAAATCAGTTTTTCCGCCAAAGTAACCGGATATTCCACCATACAACATGCCTAAAGGAAACGACACAAACAAAGCCAAAAAGCCTATTGTTAATGATATTCGCCCACCATACAATAGTCTTGAAAAATTATCTCTGCCGTTTATATCTGTGCCCAAAAGGTAGATATTACCTCCCTTTTCAACATTATAAAAATGTCTGTCAAAGGGTATAAATCCAAACAATTTATATGGCTCACCTTTTGCAAAATATTTTACATAATATTTTTTTGAACGGTCAGGTTTAAAATTCACCTTGAAATTTTGAGCATCAAACTCTCGCTTATAATTGTAGGTATAAGGTAATGACAAATGTCCGTTTTCATCAATAATATATATCTTTGAGGGGGGAGAATATGCCATGTGACGATTGGAATAATCTTTTGAATATGGGGAAATAAAATCAGCTAAAAATATTCCCAAATACAAAATTGCCAATATTACAAACGCAACTCTTGCGAATTTGTCTTTTAAAACAGATTTAACAAGGCTGTCTTGCACGTTTTTATCGAATTTAACAGTAAGAGTATCAGTCACTATGAAACCTCCACTCTCGGGTCAACAAATTTAAGCAATATATCCGCTAATAAATTGCCGACAACAAGCATAATCGTACCAATCATCAAAGACGCCATTACAAGATTTATATCAGATTTCAAAACGGCTTCCAAAATCAAACGACCTAACCCGGGGTATTGAAACACATACTCAGTTAATGCCGCCCCACTCAACAATGACGCAAACTCAAAGCCCAAAAGCGTAATCATGGGATTTATAGCATTTCTCAACGCATGTTTATAAACAACTTTTGTCTCAGACAAACCTTTCGCACGTGCAAATTTTACATAATCAGAGCCCAAAACATCTAACAAGTTACCTCGCATTTGCCTTTGCAGACCGGATAATGAAATCGTAAACAAAACAACAACGGGCAAAACCAAATGATGAATTATATCGAAAAATTTGCCAAACGGAGTCATCGAAGAATGATTAAAACTCGTCAACCCACCCGTAGGAAACCAGCCTGTTTTCACGGCAAATATCAACAATAATAACGCAAAAAAGAACGATGGTATTGCCATTCCAATACTTGTTAAAATAGTTAAAACCCTATCTATAGGCTTTTTCCAATGCAAAGCAGCAACAATCCCCAGAGGAAGCCCGACTGTCCATGTAAAGAAAATAACAAATCCGGTCAACAAAAGAGTATTAGGTATTCTCTCTTTGAGTTTGTCTGAAACCTTTTCTCCTGTGGTGCAAACGCCCAAATCACCTTTTAGAAAGCTCTTTAACCACAATCCATATTGAACAATTATCGGTTTATCAAGTCCCAGCCTTTGAACTTCTGCATTCAAGGTTTCTTGGGTTATCGCAGGGTTAAGTTTCAACTCTGCTAATGGGTCAACTGGTGATAACCTTATCAAAAAGAAACTTATCAACGATACCAACAACAATAAAGGTATCGTTTGCAATAATCGTTTAATTATATATGTTAAAATATTCATAAGACAAGTTTAGTCTATTTCTTGAATTTTGCCAATTATACATTTTATCAATTGTTATCTATTTTTTATTAAAGATGTAAACTTCAACTCGTTTAGCTCTGTTTGAGTAAATACTAAACCATCTTTTCTAGCTTTTTTATAAAATTCTTTTTGGGGAATATATACAAATTTGTTCACTTTACACCCTGAGTATTCTGATATTTTTTTAAAAAAGCCTATGTCTGTATAGTCATAAAGTATAAAGTTATTTTCAGGAATATAAGTTGTACCCGTTTTAGAATTTGCGTAAAAAAGAGCACTTTTTTCTATTACATACATTATTCTTCTGTCCAGATAATAAAAATCATGAGTTGAAAAGAACAACGGCGTATAATTTATAATTACGAAATTTGATAATAAGAAAATCAAAGTAAGCGGAATCGGTTTGATAAATTTTTCGGATATCGTAGAAATAAAAATGACATCAGCTATAGATAGAAATAACGATACCAGCAAATGAATTTCAGGACTCGTAAGCCAAAATGACTTTGAATCATAATACGTTCTACCACAAGAATATAAGGACAACAAAAAAATTATAATACCTAAATATATACCCAACCCGAGTTGAAGCGTTTTTATAATTTTTTCATCCTTGTTTTTAATGGTTATAAAGCCAACTATCAAGAATATTAACAGCCCGATGATTATGAGAAACAGATTAACCCGATTACAAAATAAAACCTTTAATACCTCTAACAAAAACAGACAAGCCTCACTGAAAGCATCTTGAAAGCCATTGTAATGAGCCAATCTATCAGCACCAATAGCCAGAAATGAGGGGTTGAAAAACGCAACAAAACAACTTATTAAAAAAGCATACAATGGGAATAATATACCTTTTTCTACCTTTTGATTTAATATTTCTTTTTTGAATTTGTTTTTACAGAAGAAAGCAACAAAGACTACACTTAAAATTCCTATAGAAAGAATAATATTAAAATGAGCCGACAAGCCCATTAAAAACGCCAATAATGTACAAGAGATTATTTCCCGACCTTTTGGGATTTTGTCATTAATATAATAATTCGCAAAAAACAATAATATAATCATAAAAATAATTACATTAAAAACATAAGCGAAATGCTGATTATAGATATAAAATACGCTATAATCAACATTGAAAACCATTGATATCACAAAAACAAAAGATAATAAAAATATAACAGGATTTACAGGAGTTTTTTCATTTTTTATATAAAATATTTTTGCAAGCAAAAAGCTCAACAACGCAAAATCAAATCCTCTGAATACCGCCCCAAACCAGTTGTCTTGAGGGTGGATATGGAATAAAAAGCTAACCCCGTCAACAACTGTTTTCATAACAATCCAACTGATGTATTTTCCTTGGTCAGATTCCAATATAATGTCTTTCAATGATTTATCAAAGAAAAAACATTGCACAAAGTCATCCCAATTATATATATCCCACCATAATACATAAGTTATAACAAGAGTAAAAATTAGAAAAACAATAATATTTATAATTTTAAAATATTTTTGATATTGATTTAACATTCCTAAATTTTACTATTATTCTTTTTTATAATCAATATTATCCGTTTTTTGCCAAACTGAAGGTAAATAAACTCCATTTTTTATGGTATTGCCCATTGAATCTCTGATTTGCTCATAAAAAACGGGCTTAAAGCCATTATCCTTTAATGTTTGGTGAAAATTAGACTCATCAAAAACAGGTATTTTCTTACCTTCTTGAATTATAAACCTCGGGGCTTGATTATTATACCTATGATCACGCTGTAATGCACCTATAACCATCAATCCGCCTTTTGGAAGTTCTTTGTTTATATTTTTGCATACGTTACAGACTTGGCTCATATCTTTCAAATCATCATATCCGCTGTAATCTTTCATCAGGTGATAAAACGCATTTTTAAAAAACAAAATATTAGTATTTTTAGGTAAATGAAAACTTGTACCTACGTCACTGATATCCTTTTCTTCAAATGAGATTACATCCTTAAATTCATCTTTTTTAGGTACGTAATAGTCATTCCACTTATATTGAGGAGGAACATTAAGGTATGACAAATGATATTTTATTGCTCGTTGCTCATCTTCTGAATCAGTTTTTGACAATTTTTTCAACAATTTTGACACAAATGCAGGACTTGCGTTTTCAAGTTGCCAATTTTTTGGAATTTTCTCAAAACTATCATGAAAGATATCCCTAAAACTTTTTTCTTCAGGACTTTTCATTCTACTATCTGACACCAAAAAAGATTCCATATCATTTGAAGTAATTTCATACAAATGTGAATCCATATTTTTTACTACTTTAGGAGATATGTCATAACCAAATATTTTGTATTTTTTATCCTTGTTTTTATCTTTTAACAACATCGCAAGAGTATAAGCCTCCTCGCCTGTAGAAGAAGCAAATTCTGCAATATTTGTGCCGTTTGGATAATTTTTTTTAATAAAATCTGATACAAAATTCATAGTTTCGATGTTACGAAAAAAATAAGTCTCATGAATACAAAAAGAATCATAATTATGCCCCCTGTCAGAAACCGTAGATGTATCGGTATAACCTTTAAAGGTAAGGCTTCTTGATTTATTTATATTATTATATAAAGATACGGGAGCAAGTGATATATTCATATCTATCTGAACAACAAACAAAAAAATTATTGCTAGATTTTTAAAGTTAAAGAAGATAAGAAATTTTTAATTTTATTAAAACACCAACCATTCGACTGATGCGAACCATCTTCACATAAAAAGAATTCGATATTCGGGTTTGTTTTACTTAATTTTATCGCTGTTTTATAAGGAACTTTCAAATCATTTTTTGAATGTAAAAGCAAAATCGGGCATTTTATTTTTTGGAGCTTTCGATAATTATCGAATTTTTGAATAAAATCCAACCGTTTCATTAAATCCGTCAGCACAAACTCTGTAAGACGTAAATGCTTTCTTTGCAAATAAAATCGACACATTTCTAAAGAAGCAGACGGCATATCAAGTATTGCACTTTCTAAAATAACAGCCCCCAGATTGTACCTTACAGCCATCTCACAAGCGACCGCCGAGCCCAATGAACGTCCCCAAAAAATGATTTCATGCTCTTTTACACCCTTGGATTTCAAAAACTCTACTGCAGCATCAGCATCACTATAAAGCCCCGCCTCAGAAGGAAGCCCCGCACTTTTATAATGCCCTCTATATGAAAGCATCAAAACACCGTAGCCCATTTCTTCAAGGAACAACAAAACATTTTGCCACTTTGTAATACTTTCAGACTTACCATGACAAAAAACAACAACAGGATAGTCATCACTAGGCGAAACAAACCATATATGCAACTTCACGCAATCATTCGTTATAAGCCTTTTTATCTCAATCTTTTTCTTTAATGTAGGCAAAACAGGATATCTTCTCCCGCCTCTGGGCGAAAATATTAATCGATTTTCAATTTTTAACTTGAGTTTTTTCCAAAAAAATCCGTTTTTAGGCATAAAAACATGCAAAATTATGTAAATTACCTTTGTAAAAATGAAAAAAACATACAAAATAGCGTCCATAGTTAAGATTATAACAAAATTTGCAAATAATGGCATTATTTGTGATAAAATAGCCGTGAGGTTTAAGTAAAGGAGAATACATATGACCGAAGCAACAAAAAATCTAAAAATTTACACAGACAAAGAAATCGACCAAGACAAAATTTTATCAAAGAAAGTGGCAGTAATCGGATACGGTTCACAAGGTTACGGTCAATCTAATAACCTGAGAGATTCAGGCTGTGAAGTTGTTATCGGACTAAGACCCGGTAGCAAATCAGCTAAAAAAGCTGAAGGCGAAGGACTTAAAGTTATGCCTATTGCAGAAGCTGTAAAATGGGCTGATGTTATCCAAGTTCTTATCCCTGATGAAACTCAAGCTGAGGTTTATGAAAAAGAAATCAAACCTAATTTGACAGCCGGCAAATATTTGATGTTTGCTCACGGTTTCAATATCCACTATAAAAAAATCGTTCCATCTGCTGATGTCAACGTTATCATGGTTGCACCAAAAGGCCCGGGACACACTGTTAGACACGAATACCAAGTCGGCAGAGGCGTTCCTTGTTTAATCGCTGTTGAACAAAACCCTTCAGGCGATGCTAAAGAAGTCGCTCTTGCTTATGCTTCTTGTATCGGTGGCGGACGTTCAGGTATTATCGAAACTACTTTCAGAGAAGAAACTGAAACTGACCTGTTCGGCGAACAAGCTGTTCTTTGTGGCGGCGTTTCTGCTCTTATTAAAGCAGGTTTTGAAACTTTAGTTGAAGCCGGTTACTCACCATATATGGCTTACTTTGAATGCCAACACGAAATGAAATTGATTGTTGATTTAATTTTCCAAGGCGGCATCTCTGATATGAGATATTCCATCTCTAACACTGCTGAATACGGCGACTTCACTAGAGGACCTAGAGTTATCACAAAAGAATCTAAAGCTGAAATGAAAAAAATCTTGGGTGAAATTCAAGACGGTACTTTCGCTGACGAATTTGTCAATGAATGCAAAGCCGGCTACCCTAACTTCAACAAAATGAGAAAAGAAGGCGAAGAACATCAACTTGAAAAAGTCGGTCAAGAACTTCGTTCTATGTTCTCTTGGGGTGGTAAAGACCAAATTATTGATAGAAATAAAAACTAATAACTTTATATTTCTAATAAAAAAGGGAAGTCAAAAGCTTCCCTTTTTATTTTAGTTTTACTATATAAAAAATATGCCCTCCCGGAACTTCTGCTATATATGTGGATTTTGTAAAATCTATATTAACCCCGTAAAAGTTCAGACACTTTTCGTATAAAGACCTGTCAACAAGAGTATTAGAAGCCCGATATATAAAATAAACATGAGGAGCAAATTTTGCATACTCTCTTATCCTTTTTTCATAATAATCAGAATAGACATAAAAAACAGGTTCCCAACATGTTTTTTCTAATTTTATATCTTTTGGAATTATCATATTGACATATCTAGCCTTAGGATTTTGAAAAGGAATAATAAAAGACGTAGATTCACTTCCCAATAATACCAATGAATTTGATTCAATATGGGCATCATTCACAAATAAAAATTTTGTTGAAGCTCTGTCCCTCTCTGGATAAAGAGGAAAACTCAACGTAACTGTTAACAAAACAAACAAAACAATTATGAATGGCTTGAAATAATTTTCTTTATGATATTTTTGAAAGATTGCACTACAAGATTTCAAAACAATTATTCCTGACAAACCTAATAAAGGAATAAAAAATCTATAATAAGAAAAACTAACAACGCACAATATATATGAAATCAACCAAAATGCCACTAAAAACTTAGAACGAAATCCTTTTTTAAAAAATATAAAAAGAACAGAACAAATACATGCGGTTAAAAATTTAAAATCTGTTAAATTATAGAACATCCAATTATTCCATAAACCACTTTTCGAAAATTTTATCGGAAACTTTAAAAAGTTCAAAATAGCAGATTTATCTTTATATTCATCGTAAATCTGGCTATAAACAGTATTAGTCGAATAATATTCTGAGTTAAATACTCCGTTAAAACAAGGAAAAAATGGATTATGGAACTTAATCCATATATATGCCATCCAGCTTCCACCTAATAAAAGAAACGGGATTGAAAAAGATATCAAAAAAGTAATTATATTTTTAAACCCAATCTTCTTTCGCAAGATAAAAAGAATAAATAAAACAGCTAAAATATAAGGAAAAAAAGCTAACTTGAGCCCTAATGCAATTCCCATAGAAAGCCCCGAAAATATAAAGTTTTTTTCTTGATGAATATTTTTAACTAAAAAATAAAACCCTAAAAGAATTAAAGCCGACAATTGAATATCTATAAAACTGCAACCTGTCATTGCCAACAACAACATGCTTGAGCCTGCAAAAAATACACTCAAGCAACATAAAAATTTCGACCGAAAATACAATTTTGAAAGTAAATATACAACAAAACAGAAGAAACCATAATAAAGACCTTGTATAAATGCTATGAAATAAGGATAATTATTAAAATATTTAACCAAATAATAAAAAGGAATATCAGCTATTGGATTAAAATAAGACCTGACTCCTGCGGGAAAAATATCATAGCCAATTCGATTTGTCAGCAGAGCAAACGGGCTATAGAAATGATAATTAAGCATATCATATTCAGAGTTTCCAAGACCAAGTGACACGCTGACAATTCCGCCAAATATTAAAAAAGCTATAAATATATAAATATTTTTCTTATTCACGTCACAATTTTAACATAAATAAAAGCCGCTCTAGGCGGCTTGAAAAAATAACAAACAATAATATGGAGTCGGAGGAGTATTAATCTTTTTACGTTTCGATGAAAATTCTATGCGTTTTGCATATTGTTACGGTTGAACATTTCAACTGCCAAATTCATTTTGACATCATCAGAAACCCCTGCTTGAGGAAATTCTTTATTAAAGTTCAACAATCCTTTTTCAACTTCAGCTTCAAAACCTTGAACAAAACCCGCAATTCTATCTGCTTGGTCTTTAGAAACATATTTTGAAACATCAAGGGTACGTTGAACTTTGGCAGGCTGAATATCAATATTTTGAGCCGCCATATAATTTAGCACATCACTAGCTGCAACATCTTTTTTATCTACTTGCGGTTGTGCTTTCTTTTCGGAATCTTTTACTGCTCCATCTTTTTTCTCATATTGTGAGATTTGTGAATAATTAACAGCATTTGTGTTAATGTTAATCGGGTTGATATTGTTTGCCATCTAATACTCCTAATCTATTTTCGTGTTTGCTCACATATTACTTATCGGTATTGTTTTTAACTACCTTTAGGAAAATGTCCAATATTGTATAGTTTTTGTTACATTTATTAACAAATATAGCACTTTTATTTTTGTCCGATTTTAATATTAAACGTAACGTGTTTATTATTAGTTAAAATTTAGATAAGATTGGAAAGAATGACTATGAGAATTTCAGCTGTACAAAACATTAATGACAATGTAAAAGCAATTAAAAACGAGCAAACACAAGCTCCTCAACCCCAAACTCCTCAAGCTCCACAAAAAGAAGTGAACTTGAACCAAATGCCTGGTGCAAATTCATATTTGATGAATTTTAAAGGTGCTGATATTTCAAAATATATCGGAGATAAAGAAATAAGAATTGACGACATTACAAAGTTAGATAACAATTTGCACATCGGATTGACTGACATGCCTGAAGGTAAAAAACACTTAAATGCAAACGGGCTAAATGTAAGAAAAAGAGTTGGCAAAGAAACAACTCAATATACAATCACAAACGACACAAAACAAAACTTGTTTATCGCAACAGTTAAAAACGAAGCAGAAATTCCTCAATTAACTTATAAACAAGGTAAATTCATGCCTGAAGTTACTGTTAAACATCCGTCTTTAGGCGACACAAAATTAAAGATGCTTGCAGGCAGTGAAATTCAAACAGACGATTTTAGCCTTGTAATGCCGGGAAAAATATATTCACCTGATGGAAAAACAGAACAAATCGTCCGCAACAACGGAATTGCATTTAAGGGAAATGTTGCAATTTCAACATTAAATAAAGAACCAAGAACTCAAAATGCAGTAGATTTATATTTGGGTTCTGATATCCCTGACAAAATGACTAAAGGAGCCTACGTTGATGATGTAGTAGCAAATGAACCTACTTTAGCAATCCCTGCCGGTGGCTTCGGTGAAAGATTATACAACCTTACAAGAGATAAAGAAAACAAACCCTCATACATCCTTCCAACAGCTAACGAATGCAGAATTATCGGAACATCATTGAACATGGCAGCTTCTGCAGGAATAATCGAAGGTCACGGCAAAGATAATATAACTTACTTGAGCCAAAACGGTGAAATCGACGGCGACAACGTTAAACACGTCGGAAAATATAAATCTGATGGCGGTGCTTTGGCTGAAGGAATTGAAAAAGATGTAATTTCTCCTGATAAAGATTTAATCGTACTAAACGCTGATATCTTCACAAACGCAGATATTACAAGAGCTTACCACGCATTAAAAGAATATCCGGAAGCAGCTCTAATTATTCCATATTACCCTGTTGACGCTAATAGAGCTAAATCTTTCGGCTTACTCGGTGTTGAAACAGATGATGAAGGCAGAGCTCAAATCAAAGCATTCGTTGAAAAACCTAAATATACTGACAAATCACCTGAACCTGCTTCTTTCAACTCTGATGAAGAATATGAAGCAGCAATGGAAGAATTCGTTCAAGCTCAAACAGCAAAAGACCCTAACGGCGACAAATTCTTAGCTAACCCGGGCATGTACCTTATGAGCAAAGAAGCTGTTCAAGTTTTACGTGACAGCAAAGAAAAAGCTGGTTTGGGTGCTAACGTAATGCCTAAAATCGTTAATCTTTGTAACGAAGGTAAATTGTTGACAGAAGACGGCAAACCGATGAAAGTTTATACAGTTCCACTTCAAAGAGCTGACGGACAACTTGCATTCTGGGATGATATCGGAACTGCTGAAGCATATTTGAAAGTTATCAAAGATGTTGCCCACGAAACAAAAACAAAAGGCACAGGAACTGAAAATAAATTCTATGGCGTACCTGAATTTATCTTGAAAGACTTTGATAAAAACGTTGACTCTAAAAACAGCATCGTATTCCAATCAGATAAAGCTAGAGGCGATTTTGAAAACTTCAAAAACGAACTTGGCGTAACAATTGCTAAAGGTAACATTTTCGTAGCTGAATAGATGATACCTTAATAAACTTAAGAGAGAGCTCCTTAGAAATAAGGGGCTCTCTTTTCAATGGTTTTATGCTAATCTATACAACCTACTTGGTTTCTACCATTTTCTTTAGCAGAATATAAACCTTTATCTGCAAATTCTATAAGCTCTGTTGGGGTAATACCGTTCTCCGGATAAGTCGAAACGCCTAAACTAATCGTAACATGTCTTTCTAAATTAGGTCCAAGCTTAAACATTCTGTTAGCAACAGCATCGCATACTTTCTGAGCGGTAATTTTTGCTTCTTCTTTATCCGTATCACGCAGAATTATTGACATTTCCTCACCGCCGTAACGGCAAACTATATCAGAGCTTCTAACTGTTTTTTTCAAAGTTTGGGCAACTTGTTTTAAAACAGCATCACCGGCTTGATGCCCATAAGTATCATTAAACTTTTTAAAGAAATCGATATCAATCAAAATCAAAGAAAACTTTTGTCCTGAACGTTTTGAATAATCAATATTCATAATCATTTGTTCTTGGAAAAATCTATGATTGTAAAGCTCTGTCAAACCATCAGTGGTTGCAAGCTTGTATGTATATTCAAAATCTCTTGATTTAACTATATACTTGACGATATAAGCAAGTATAAATGCCAATATAGAACCTCCGATAGGAGATGCAACCCATAGCCAAATGTTAAAATAATACATTCCGTAAGTTGCGATTACTAAATATGTAAGGATTATCGCCATTGCTGCGAGCAATGAGGTAAATATTGAAGCTGTAAAATAGACAACAAGCCCGACCAAAACAGACACAACCATTGTGATTGCAATATTAAAAGTGGGTGAAAATGCTTTGATTATAGAATTGTCTATTATATTATTCAACAATGTAGCATGGAGCTCAACACCGGGAAGATACTTTTCTGTTGGGACAACTTTGATATCAGACAAAGAAACAACGCTTGTGCCGAAATAAACGACTTTTCCTTTGAAATAATCCTTAGGCAAAGAATTGTGAGTATTGCCGTTCATTGTTTCTAACACTTTCCAAAAAGGAACATATGTAAAAGTTTTATTTGCCTTAAGCCCGCTTTCACCATACCAATTCAAAACGACTTGAGAATCAGGAAACATTGGTATTTTACGATTGCCCATCAAGAGATTATTATCTTTATCAACAACCAATTTATCAGTATCAATGCCTTCTTTGTCTTTTAAATATCTTTGAGCAACTTTCAAAGTCATATAGGGATATAAATCTGTTTTAATTGGTTTCATTTCACCTGATTTTAAAGCAGCCCTGTCATACTCAGGATAACCGACAATCAATGGAGCCAATCTATTTACGCCGTCATCTGATTTTACAGTATTAATCTGACCGATATTGGAAGTAACGGACATTATGTCGTTCATGATTGAGCGGCAATTTTGGAAAACATAAGGCCGGAAAATTGGCGATTCTATTTTCACATTTGATTTTAATTTAGCAGGAAGTTCTACAGGCGTTCTTATTTCAATAGGTTGGTCATCAAAATTCATCGCCGTGTATAAATTGTCATATTTTTTGAACACTTTTACTAACTGGCGGTCACTTTCTATTGAGCTTCTGAAAGATTTCAAAAACAACAAATCAAATGCCACAACAGTAGGTTTTTGAGCCTCGACATAATTTACGAAATCAGCATAAACGCCTCTTGGGACTGGCCATTCTCCATAATGATTTAGCAAATACTCATAACTTGCATCGTCAACTGTCACGATAACTATATCTTTGTTGGTTTTTTTATGTTCTGCGATAATCATTTGCCTTAAATCAAATGATTTTAATTCCATAGACAAAAAGAAATTTTTTGTGCTTGTTTTATTGAAAACAACCATAACAATTAAAAGCATAAAAGCAAACAAAAACCATTGAAAAATAATGGCTTTATTCTTTTTCAAAAAAGATATTATTTTTTTCATAACCAATCCAAAACTCATACTACTTATACTAATTAGGTAGAAGGGGCAACATTATTTACAATTGAATTTTTAATAAAATTAATGTTCTCTTCTAAAATTGCCGTCAAATTTGCAAGCTCATCAGGATTTTGCAGATAGTCTAATAAACATTTCTCATTTAAATTCATTGAGGTAAAACTCTCTTAAATAATTTCTCTCGAACGAGTTTATTGTCGCAAAATTTAGTGATTAAAACATCAACCTAAAGGTGAATTTTAGAGGACTAAACCATCCAATAAAAGTATGAGAAATGCTTATTCTATACACTTTTTAGACTAATTTAAAATCACCATTTTTTTTGATATGTTCAATCAAACCGCCATCTTGGAGTAGTTTTATCATAACATCAGGAAGCGGAGTAAAAGATAATTCAATATTTTTGGTTAAATCTTTGATTACGCCTGATTTTATGTCCACTTGGAGCTCATCGCCTGCATCAATTTTGTCAGTATCAGCTTCAAGAAGCAACAACCCGATATTTATGGCATTTCTGTAGAAAATGCGGGCAAAAGATTTGGCAATAACTGCACTTACACCTGCAATTTTAATAATTTGAGGAGCGTGTTCTCTTGATGAACCGAGCCCAAAATTATTGCCGGCAACAACGAAATCGCCTTTGCTCATTTTTGAAGCAAATTCAGCATCTGCATCTTCCAAAACGTGTTTTGCCAGTTCCGGAAGATTAGAACGCAAGTGGAACAAGCGTCCAGGTGCAATATGGTCAGTTGATATATTGTCAGGAAATTTCCATGCTTTTCCTTCTAAAGTCATTTTTATTTTCTCCTTTGTAATCTATGCTAATTCTAGTTGAGGGTCTGCAATATAACCTTTTAAAGCTGTACAAGCAGCAGTTGCAGGCGATGCAAGATAGATAAATCCGTTTGTATTACCCATTCTTCCTTGGAAATTTCTGTTTTGAGTAGCCAAACAAACTTCACCGTCACCCAAAATCCCTCCATGTACGCCAACACAAGGTCCGCAACCCGGGGCACAAACAGAAGCACCTGAATCTACAAAAACATCAATTAAGCCTTCTTTTAACGCCTGTTTCAAAACATCTCTTGAGGCTGGAGTTACGATTAGCCTTAAATCATCAGCAATTTTTTTACCCTTTAAGATATCAGCAGCGACCCTCAAATCTTCAATTCTGCCGTTTGTGCAAGTTCCGATATAAACTTGTTGAACTTTAACGTCACCTAATTCAGCTGCTAATTTTGTATTATCAACTGTATGTGGGCATGAAACTGTGGGTTTAATTTTTGAAGCATCAATTTCTATAACTTTTTCATAAACTGCGTCTGCATCAGGCTTCAACTCAACAAATTTGTCTTCTCTACCACGTTCTTTTAAATAAGCTTTCGTCTTTTCATCAGTAGCGAATAGTCCACATTTTGCACCTGCTTCAACAGCCATATTTGCAAGAGTAAATCTATCTGCCATTGTCATGTTTTCAATAGTTGAACCTGAGAACTCTAAAGCCTTATAGGTAGCACCATCAGCACCAATCGTACCGATAAGATGCAAAATCAAGTCTTTTGCATACACATTTTTTTGAAAATTACCCTCTACTTTAATTTTGAATGTTGCAGGCACTTTTAACCAAGTTTTTCCAAGCCCCATAGCAACTGCAATATCAGTAGACCCCATGCCTGTAGAAAAAGCACCCAATGCACCTGAAGTACAAGTGTGAGAGTCTGCTCCGACTAATATTTCAGCAGGATTTACATAATCTTCAACTAAGCGTTGGTGGCAAACACCGGTTCCGCCCTCAGACAAAACCGCACCATATTCTTTAGCAAATTCTCTCAAAACCATATGCGAATTTGAAAGTTCTTTCCTGGGGCTCGGGCAAGCATGGTCAATAAACAAAATTGAACGGCTTGGATTAGCAAGCTCTTTTTTACCCAATTTTTTAAATTCTTGAACCATCAAAGGGCCTGTTCCGTCTTGAACCGCAGCAACATCAATCTTTGCTATACATAGCTCACCAGGCTTAACATCGTGACCTGCATGGCGAGATATAATCTTCTCAACTAAAGTTTGTCCCATTTTACTATATCCTCATAACTAACTATTATTAACAATAAGGCACAATAAATGTGCCCGAAAATTTTATCTTTTAGACAATGGAGTCTGCTCCAACAGCACCGCCATCCATACGTTTTTTAAGTTCACCTGTCGGAACATAATAAGGAGTCACGGTCATTATTTTAGCCGCAACATCAGGATAATAATAGATGAACTTGAGCTCACTGTGAGTCAAAGGTAATTGCGTATGCACGTTAGCATAACGAGCCAATTCCAAGATATTTCTGGCTTCATCTTCATCATGAAATTCAAGTTCTAAACCTTGATAAACATTTCTAAATCCTTTAATTCCGCCATATTCACCAACGGTAATCATTCTACCTGTTTCAATAAGTTCAGGTTCACCACGACCCAATTCTTCAAAATCATAAAGTTCGTAATTACGTCTGTCTTTTAAAGCACCGTCTGCATGAATTCCTGATTCATGTGCAAAGGCATTATCACCTACGGCAGGCTGATTGATAGGAATTGGAACTCCAAACGCAAAAGAAGCGTATTTAGCAAGTTTCCACGCTTTAGACAAGTTAATTTTTTCATCAAGCTGATATTTACCCCCGAAACCGCTTGATTTCACAACAGCCAAAATACAAGAAACCAAATCTGCGTTTCCGGCTCTTTCGCCCATTCCGTTTACAGCAGTATTAATATAAGCATTAACACCTGCGTCAACAGCAGCTTTCGCACCCATAACAGAACAAGCAACGCCCATTCCTAAATCATTGTGAAAATGGAGTTCAATATCCATTTGGGCTTCTTTTGCTATTCTATAGACTCGGTCATAAGCAGTTTTAGGGTCATCATACCCAAGTGTGTCGCAATATCTAAACCTATGAGCACCGTGTTTTTTACATTCTTTTGCATATTTAATCAAGAATTCAATATCACTACGAGAAGCATCTTCCGCATTAACGCCGATAATTTTAGCCCCGCAAGTGACCGCCGCATCAACAGCTTCAAGAGTCATCGCCAAAATATCTTCTTTAGTTTTTTTGCCTTGATATTTACCCTGAATCATTTGTTCAGAAGTTGATTGGGACAAATTAGCATACTGCAATCTCGGAACATTCTGAAAAGAAACCAAGACATCAGAAGGCATAGCCCTCATCCAACCTGACAATTTTGTAGTCCTAATGACTCCTCTGTCAACCAATTGCAAATTACCGTTAAGATAATTCAATTCATGTTTTGTAGTCGGAAATCCAAACTCTGATTGAGTAATTCCCATATCTTCCAACATTAAATTTATTATTGTTTTTTGTAATTTAGACAAACCTAATCTTGAGGTTTGTACGCCATCTCGGTTAGTGACATCAACGATGTAAATTTTTCCCATAATTTTCTACCATTTCAATACTATGTAGTCTATCTCGATATTATACAACATTTTCGCACAAATAAATCATTTTTAAAGATATATAAACTTTTTGAATAGCCCGTGAGGATAAGCATTTTTGGTAATGATTAAAAGATGCTTTAACCCTCATAATTCATACATACAAACTTGTAAATGTTAATAGGGAAAAATAAGAAGATGCCCGCCTGTAACATCTTCTTATACAAGGAGGAAAAATATGACTATCAACAAATTTACGCTTGCCGTAGCATTGTCCATTGGACTTTTGGCAAGCACAAGTTATGCAGGTTTTACGGAAGATTTAACAACGGATGCATCTTCAAGCACTCTGGCAGCTTGCCCTTTGTCCGGTTGCCCTACTCCTGTGACACCACAAACGGCAACTTGCCCAAGCTGTTTGCAAGATACCAACAGTTGTTCTTGCCCGAAACCTTCATGCGACTCATGTGACCCTTGCGAGAAAGCCGCAGCACCATGCGATTGCGATCCATGCGAATGCGACCCTTGTGAAAAGGCACAAACACCTTGCGACGACAATATGACAGGAGCGGCTTGTCCTTGCCCGCCCGCTGATCCTTGTCCGCAAATGCAACAATGTCCGCAACCTTCACCGCCTGCTTGTGCAGTTTGCCCGCAGCCTGATAACGGACAAAAATTTAAACAACAAGTTTACGCTTATCCAAACGCTATCTATGGCGACAATCAAGTTATCGGCGAACGAAACAACGGATTGTTTCTAGGTGACGACGCTCAAGCTACAGCTTGCTCACCTAGCGGTATTCCTGTCGCAAACAGTGAATGCGGTTGTCAATCAGGTGCAACAACAGGTGCAGCATCACCTATCCCTTGTATGAACAACGCACCTTGTGCTAACGGCATTTCTGTAGATAGAAATCCAATGAACATTGATGGCTCCTGCTGTCCTGTTCAAATCCACACAAATTCCAGCGTTGAAGTATTACAAAAATCATTAGTTCCTTTTGAAGTTTCAACTCCAACAGGAGCTGCAGTACCTCTTGTAAGCTCATTTGACGACGTTCCAAGCGGTTTCTGGGCTGGTTGCGATATCAACAAACTTGCAGAAAACAGCATTATCGCCGGCTACCCTGACAGAACGTTCAAACCAAACCTTCCTGTATCAAGAGCTGAAATGGCTACCATGATTGTAAAAGGCTTAAACTTGAACGACAAAATGACTTGCCCTGAAAAAGTATTCAAAGATGTACCTGAAAACTTCTGGGCTAACAAAACCATCAACAAAGCTGTTTCAAACGGCATGATGTGCGGTTATCCGAATGATTTATTCAAGCCGAATGAACCTTTAAACAGAGCCGAAGCTTTCACAATTCTTTCTAAAGGTATCAACTGCCCGATGGACGATTGCAAAGCTGGTCAAATCCTAAGCCAATATTGTGACGGCGATTCCGTTCCAAGCTGGGCTAAAATACCTATCGCTAAAGCTCTTGAAGTTGGTGCAATGGCCGATTCACCTCAACCAAACATGATTTCGCCAAACAAAGACGCAAGTCGTGCAGAAATTGCGAACATGCTTGAAAACGTAAGAGTAGCCCTCGGCTACAGCAAAGATGATGTTGCTTCTACAGGTGATTGTGGTTGCACCGGAGCTGCTGCTTATATGGAAAAAGAATCAATTACAAAAGTTCCGACCCTTCAACTTTGCTTCAGCGATGAAATCAACTCAAAATCTGCTCACGTTGGCGACCAATTTGCCGCAAAAACAATAGATGAAGTAACTATTGACGGCGTATGCTACCCTGCAGGTTCTATGGTTAGAGGTAAAGTTCTTGAAGTCGTCAGACCTACTAAAAACTGTCAAGGTGCTTTAAGACTTTCATTCAACACTATCCAAAACGGCGATTGCAAAGCAGACTTGCCTAACCAAATTCTTACAGCTCAAGTAAACCAAATCAAAAAACCAAACGGCTTTATGCGTGCCATTGAATTCCCATTCACTTGGACAGGTGGTTTATTGGGTGACGTAGGAAGAACAGTAGGTGGAGCAATAATCAGTGCCAGCAACGCTGTTGACAATACTATTAACGGAGTCGGCGTAGCTACTGGCGAATTATTCACTGGTCAATTCCGTGCTGCCGGCAGAAGCTACCAAGATGTCGGAAAACAAATCGTTACCGCTCCTGTTGACGTTACGAGAACTGCTTTATCAGGAACTATGGGATTGTTCCAATATACAGGTGACGAGCTCACCTACTTGGTCGACCCTAAAGGTATGAAAGTATCTTCTATCAATCCGAAAGAAAAAGTTACAATCGCATTCGGTTGTCACACTCAAAAATAACAGACAATCTTCTTTCTTTCAAAAAGGGGGCTGCAGAAATGCGACCCCTTTTTATTTATTCCGTTAATATAAAAGATTTATATAATCCAACAACTTTTTAGCTTCGTTATCTTCAGGATCTAAATCTACTGCAATTAATATGTTATGTTTTGCATTATCTCGCTTAAGCTGAACCAAATCGGTCAGAGCACTCAATTTATAACATTTTGCATTCTCAGGTTCAACAGCTAATGCTTTATCAAGCAATATCAATGTTTTTTTAACATTGCCCAATTTTGCAAAGGAATAAGCAACCGTTACGAAAAAATCTTTTGGCAAACCTTTTTCATCCATAATTTTTTCATACATTTCAGTTATTTCTTGTTGAAGATTTTGGTCATTATTCACGTTTAAAAATTCTTGGCATCTTGCAATATAATACAAAACAATAGGCTTGTCGGGGTCGAATTTGTCTACTCTTAAAAAGTGTTGTAAAGCTTCATTATAAGATTTTTGATTATACTCAATAATTCCCATATTATATATGGCATCTGTGTCGTCAGCTTGAACCTCAATGGTTTTTTCGTATAATTTTTTTGCTATATCAAGCTCACCTTTCATCTGCGAAGAAAGAGCGGTATTATACAAATCAATATGACACCCGTTTCTATTTTTTGCAGCTTGAGCAAAATACAATTCAGCAGCCTCATAATCACCTAAATAAAATGAAATAATCCCCAATCGATGCAATGATTCTTGACACACAGGATGCTTTTTTGCTATTTCCAAAAAGATATCTCTGGCTTTAGCATAATTTTTGGCTTCAAGTTCTTTCATACCTTCACCATAAAGGTTTTCAAATCTATGAATTTTTTTATATAAAAGCAAACCGGCGAAAATGACTATTATTGTGGCAATTCCGACTAAAATAATGATTCCGATGTTCATCAATACAAACCGTTTCTTTCTAAGCGTAATATTATCTTATTTTGCATATTTCGTCAAGTTGTTTTTTTAATTATTATTTGTTTATAATCCCTCAGATAAATGATTACTAAACACGGATGGATTTGTAAAATGATATCAGGAGAAAATAATATGCAAAATACTATTAACAGAATATATAAAAATAATTTGAATATAAAAACCTCAGACCTTATGTCTTCCACAATCAGCAGAAGCCCTGTTTCTATGTGTTTTGCTGACAGCAACTCAAAAGAATTGCTTCCAAAAAGTTTGTTATGCGAACTAATAACAAACCAACACCCCGTAATGTTGTGTTGGTTAGCTATAAGTTTTATTTTGTTTTGTTCAATGTTTATTTATTCGACTATAACTTTTCAATTATAATTAGATTTTATCGGCAATTTTTTCAGCCAATTCATCATCGATTTCAAAGTTTGAATAAACATTTTGAACATCATCATGTTCTTCAAGTTTGTCCATAAGTCGAAGAATATTTATTGCAGTTTTTTCATCTGTAACATCAATTGAATTTTCAGGAAGTCTTGTCAATTCAGCAGACTGTGATTTAAAACCTGACGCTTCAAGAGTTTCAACGCAAGATTGAAAATCAGGAACAGCGGTAATAACTTTGTATTCGTCATCTTCTTCGATAACGTCTTGGGCATCAGCTTCGATAGCAGCTTCAAACAAAGCATCAAAATCGACTTCTTTTTCAAACGTAATAAGTCCTACTTGTTTGAACATCCAACCAACGCAACCGTTTTCACCCAAGTTTCCGTTGAATTTTGTAAAATAGCTTCTCAAATCTCCAGCTGTTCTGTTACGATTATCCGTCATCGCTTCGACGATTATAGCTGTACCACCTGCACCATAGCCTTCGTAGGTTAATTCTTCGTAGTTATCAGCACCGGCACTGCCCGCACCTTTTTCTATAGCACGTTTAATATTATCATTTGGAAGACCTGCTTGCTTCGCTCTATCTATTGCAGTCCGCAAACGAAAATTAGAAGCAGGGTCTCCACCACCTAATTTTGCCGCAACTATTAATTCTCTTGAAAATTTTTGAAAAGCAACCCCTCTTTGGGCATCAATTTTTGCTTTTTTGTGTTTTATTGTTGACCACTTTGAGTGTCCTGACATATAGTTATTTCCTCTATTGATATTGTGCACATTTATTGTAATATAAATATATGAAAAATGAAATGACTCAAAATGTAAAAAATGCTTTAGATAATTTCAAAAAGCAAGACTTTAAAGCTGCTATTGTTGACTTTGAAGCAGCATTGGCTGAAGACGAAAACAACCCTTATATTCTTAATAATATCGGTTTATGTTATGCAAAATTAGCTGAAGACGAAAAGGCTATCGAATACTATGAAAAAGCCTTGCAGCTTGATAATTCGATGGTTCAAACCTATATAAACCTCGCTGATATCTTTTACAAGCAAAAACGTCTTGTCGACATCATGAATATGCTTGAAAATGCAGTCACGCTTATGCCCGAAAACATTGTGTTAAAGCATTATCTTGCAAGAATTTATCAAGAAGATTCCAGATACGACTTGGCTATTGACCAGCTCAATGAGATTTTGGATTTATCTCCGGAAAATACTGACGCATTTTGGGACTTGGGATACATTGAATTTACCCTCGGAAATTATGACAGTGCAATTTCTCATTATGAACAAATTTTAGATAAAATCGATAATAATGAATTGATATACTACCAAGCAGCATTGGCTTATGAAGCGAATGATAATATTGACAAAGCTATTTCAAACCACTTAAAAGCGATTTCTGTAAATAGCGATTTTCACCCTTCTTATAAAAAACTCGGCATTTTATTTTTAGCCCGAGGGGAAAAAGAAGACGCAAAAGAATATCTTAATGACTATGTAAATTTTGATTTGCCGGACGAAGAAAAAAACGAAATCACATCTCTTTTATCCCGTATCAAATAATATTTCACCTTTACATAAAAAGGATTTAAAGCACAATTACCACGGAACATTGTGCTTTTGTCTAATTAAAAAATTCTTTAAATCATTAATAATTATAATATCTATTTAACAAAGGGGTTGTTATGAAAAAAGTAAAAATTTATACCGTGGACTATTGTCCCTATTGTTCAAAAGCAAAGGAGTTACTAACTTCTTTAGATATCCCTTTTACTGATGTTGATATAACCGATAATGAAATTGAAGAAAGGAAAATGATTGGTGAAACCTATAGCATTGAAGGTAGGGTCACGGTTCCTCAAATATTTATCGGGAAAAAACGTATAGGAGGGTATGATAATTTAAAAAAATTAGTAGAAGATAAAAAACTTTTTGAATTATTGAAAGATTAAAATACAAAAGATACAAAGGTAAAAATAATGAGCAAATTTTTTAATTATAGAAATCCTAATTGTGATCAGGGAGGGGCGTCAAATGTCTTCTCTTATGACCCTTCTATTATATCTTTAAAAGAAGTTTTGATGTCAGAACTTAAACAAATAGCATATTACACTCACCAACTCGACGAGGCAGGCATAAACGTTTCTATAATCAGGAAAAAGCTTATCGATTTCATCAATTTAACTCTCATTAACCTCGATTTCAAAAGAGATTCCTTTAACTTATTGATTAAAGACCTTAGAAAAAACCGAATGAACATACAAAAAAGGTACCAAAAATACTGCAAAGACCACAAAATAAAATGCAGAATTTTGGGTGCTCCGAATTTTTTAGGCAAAAACCTAAATATAATCTCTGCAATAAACGAAGGTGAACGCAAAGCACTCTTAAAGAACACCGAACTTTCAATAGAACAAAAAAGCCTTTACGAAATAATGATGACCCTAGTGACTAATGCCTGCTACTATTTAACAGAGATTAAGCTCTACCATCAAAGATATGTTGAGGGCGAAAAAGCTGTCATAAAACTATTGAGCAACTCAAATTTTTTAGACAAATCTATCGAAAAGCTAAAAGCCGATATAGAAGAATTCAACACCGCAAATGACAAAATACTAAAATATTTTAGAGATTACATCATTGAAACATACGGTCCCATTTCGGAAGTAAAAGTTCATCTCGATAAAATAGAAGGCAAGTGCATTCTGGTTTCCGGTCATTTTTTTAAAGACTTAGAACTTGTACTTGAAGCAACAAAAGGCAAAGATATCAACGTATTTACCCACGGAGATATGATTCTAGCACATTCTCTTGATAAATTTCAAAAATATCCACACCTTGTCGGACACTACCAACGCTCTTTAAACAACTTACTTTTGGATTATTCTTCATTTCCCGGTTCTATTCTTGTGACAAGAAACTCACAACCCCACATAGACCTCATCAGGGGCAGAATTTTTACAATTGAAGAAAACCCGGCTTTCGGCATCGCAAATATATCAGAAGACAATTTATCTCCACTAATAAAATCTGCACTTAACGCAAAAGGCTTTAAAGAAAACAAAAAATTAAACACTATCAGTGTCGGATATGACGAGAATAAAGTCAAAAAAAGATTGAATGAAATAATAGCCAAAATCAAAAATAAAGAAATCGAAAATTTAATCATAATTGATATGCTGAACTACTTTGAGAAAACTGACGACTACATGAACGAACTACTATCGAACTTAAACGAAAAAGATTTTGTTATTTCGATGTCTTATGATAAAGATAAAGAAAACATCTGGCATCTTAGTGCCTATTCTGAAATGTTTGCTTTCTATCAAATAATTAATGAACTTAAAGTCAAACACAATATCCAAAATCTACCGCTGACAGTATTCTTAACAAAATGCGACAGATTAGTTGTTTTCCACATTTTACATCTTTTAGATTTAGGAGTAAACAACATTTACCTAGGCGAATGTTGCCCAACAACAGTAAGTCCGTCCCTGATAAAAGGGTTAAAAGATATATATAATATTCACTCCATCACTTACGAACCGAAAAAAGACATGTTAAAATTTACCGGTCGTGAGTAGCTCTATATTCTGAGAGCAAAGATGCACCGATAACACCTGAAAAATCGCCCAATTCTGCCTTTTTAAATTCGATAGCTTCTGCAGGAGTGGGCAAAGATTTGCCTTTAGCAATCTTTATTGCTTTATGGTAGAAGAAATCAATCGCATCAACAAGTCCTCCACCTAGAATTATTAAAGCAGGATTATAAAAATTTATAACGCTTGCCAACCCGCAAGCTAAATATTCTGCCCCCTCTTCAAGACTTTGAATTACGAGCTCATCACCATTATCAAGAGCTTTCTTCATCATACTGGTTTTGATGCCCTTACCTTCTACTAAATAATTTGAAATATCAGATTTTCGCCCTTTTCTCAAAGCACCCGAAATTCTTTTTTCAACTGCAAGCCTCGACCCATAAGCTTCTAAACACCCATTGCCACCGCATGCACAGGGCCTACCTCCAACATCAACTATCAAATGTCCAATTTCACCGGCAGTACCGGTAGCACCATGTCTAATTTTGCCTTCTTGAACTATTCCAGAGCCTACGCCTGTTCCGACAAAAACGCATACAAAATCTTTATGACCTTGCCCTGCACCAAAATACATCTCGCCTATAGTTGCTATTTCAACATCATTGCCGAGAATTACAGGGACATTAAATTCCGCTTCAATCATTGATTTTACGGGCAAATCAAAACAATCTAAATTTGGAGCCGCTATTAATACACCTTTTTCACGGTCAACTTGACCGGCTGCACCAATACCTATTGACGAAATGTCAGAAATTGAAATACTTTTTTCCTCGAGAATCTCATTTATAGATTTGATAATCTTTTTTATGATTTTTTCTGGACCTTTATCCTTTTTTGTTTTTTTCTTAACAGAATATAAAACTTCACCGGTTTTTGTATCAACAAGTCCGGTTAAAACTTTAGTCCCGCCTAAATCTATACCTATTGCAAGGTTTTGCATAAAAATCTCCAAATATCTACTGTTTTATTATAGCATTTTCATCACATTTGTTGACAAAAAAACACTATAAAACTGCAAATAATTTTACAATTATAAAAAAGAGGTTTAAAAACTTTCGAAAATGGTTTATAATCAATAAGTTACAGTTTTTATGGAGGCAAATTATATGCGTATTACTGTCAAAGGGCGTAATATAGAGATTACAGATGCTATCAGAGCATATGCTGAAGAAAAAATCGGAAAAGTTATGAACCACTACGACCAAATCCAATCAATTGATGTAGTGCTTAATGTCGTAAAAAACCCTTCAGTCGCTCAAAATCACACTGCTGAAGTTCTCTGCAAATTCGTTTCAGGCTCGGTTAAGACAGAAGAAACTGCCGAATCTATGTATGCCAGTATTGATTTGGTAGCTGATAAATTAAGCAGACAAGTTCAAAAATTCAAAGAAAAGAACATCGGAAAAGCTAAATCAGGCTCTATCAGAACCGATGCTGCTATTGAAGAAGAAGCAGAAGAAATTGAAGAAGAACAAGTTTAGCTCATCTAACTTTCAGAAGAAGAAACCATCACTTTGATGGTTTCTTTTTGTAAAGAAAAATTTATCACATGACAGTTTTATAAATATAGCTTATAATTGAAGCAAAGGACATAATATAGGACAAAATGCTTTGTTACCGATAATAACAGAAGAAACTTCATCATTACTATTTGCAGAAATTTTTCAAGATGTGCATTCTTGGAGAAAAAAGATGATTCATTATATTAAAGATGAAAATCCGGAAATTAATTCAGCTATTATTGAAGCAGCAAACCAAACAGAACTGGACCCCAAAGCGGTTGCATTAGGTGCTTATATGACCTATAAACTTCTTGAACTTGCATCAAGTGAAGAACAAGCTGACGAAATAGTTTTTGAATAACATTAACCAATTTTTATTTTAAAATTCTGTATTGGCTCTTTACGAATTAATTTCTTTTGATTTTCAAGAGTGTTTTTTATTGCAAAAATCCAACCGGTTTTTGAATTTACAAAAAGGAAAAAAGCAGCCTCACTTCCAATCAATCTGGCTGTATCATCTATAAGCAACTCACCTTTATCAGAAAGCTCAAAAACGGTAAAAGATAATGGTTCCGTAATAGAACTCTCAACCATTGCGTCGAATTTCACATTTCTCAGCTTGGTCATATCTTTGACTATTTCTTTGTTTTTAAAAGTCGTAACCCAATGATATAAGGCGGTTATAATACTTTCTTTACTCAAGATTTTCGTTTCTCACTACGTAAATAAATTCTTCAACAAGCTTGTCATTCCATTGTTTGCCACTACCGCAACGGATAATTTCCATAGCTTTTTCCACAGGATAAGCATTTCTATATGGGCGGTCTTGGGTCAAGGCAAAAAACGCATCTACGAGCAAAATAATTTGTGACGTAATCGGAATTTCATTACCTGATATTTTTTGAGGATAACCGGACCCGTCCCAATTTTCATGGTGATGTTCTATTATAGGAATGATATCTTGAATATTACTTATCGGCTTTAATATCTCTCTTGCTGCAATGACGGGATGCGTTTGAATTTGATGTTTTTCATCATCAGTCAAGGGTTCTGCTTTTGTAAAAATATTTTCAGGAATCATAATATTGCCGATATCATACAACAACATAGCGATTTTCAATTTATCAATTTCAGCTTTCGTCAAATCCAATCTTTTTGCAAGCATAACTGCTAATAGCAATTTAGACTTTGTTTCACCGGTTTGATGATTAGAACAATATGTTTGCGAAATCATATCGACAACAGAATATAAAACTTCTTTAGAATTTTTTCCGTCTAATGAAACATTATCAAGCTTTGAAGATAAATCTTGCGCGATATTATCAGGTACAGGTATTCTCTTTTTTGACAAAATATCAACGAACGCATTAACCGCAACTTTTTGCCAATTTGAATCTTTTTGGAGCTTAGTCATTTGAACCTGATTACGCCCGTTTATTTTTGCTTTATACATAGCCTGATCAGCCATTTCGACAAGCTCATCAATCCTGTCAGAATGTTCAAGGAAAGTAGCCACACCAACGCTGGCGGTAATATGTCCGACTTTCTCAACATCAGCAGCCTCGATTGCAGCTCTGACACGTTCTGCAGCAATTAGAGCACCATAAGAATCAATGCCCGGAAGCATTATGTTAAATTCTTCCCCACCAATTCTTGCAGCGACGTCGATTGAACGGGCTCTATTTTTCAAAACATCTGCAATTGTTTTAATGGCTATATCACCATATTGGTGACCATATGTATCATTTATTTTTTTCAAAAAGTCCAAATCGAGCGAAATCAACGAAAACGGTTGTTTTAAACGCAAAGAACGTTCTGCTTCTTTAATAATATTTTCTTCAAAGAAACGTCTGTTAAATAGCCCTGTCAAAGGATCGGTAACGGCTTGTTTTTTAACTTCTTCAAACAATGCCGCAATAGTAATAGCGAGTTCAATCTGGTTAGCAAACAAATTCAAGAAATTGAGCTCTGTATCAGTTGGGGATTCCCTGTCGGAAAACACAATCAAACAGCCGAAAGGCTCTTGATTTCTGATTAGGGGCACGACTATTATACATTTTGTGCTCATTGAAGAAATAATGTCTTCTCGTTGTTCAAGTGTAAGTTTTGAAGAAGCCAAATGCGAATCAATAACTGTTGCAAAATCTTTTGTATAATGAATTTTTCTATCTTCAATTGCTTTTACGAATATAGAATCTTCGTAATAAGGAATTTCAAATTTTTCTAAAGGAAGTTGAATAGTTTCCTCAACTTTTTGAATAATATCACATTTTGAGTAAGACTTAGGAGCAAAATATTTACCTTTTGCATTGGTTGATATTTGCAAAATGGTACTGTTCAAGTAGCCAAGTTCACCGTGCAAAGAGCTGACAATTTTTGCAAGTACATTTGTCAAAGGTTGTGATGAGTTCATCATATCCCAAATATTACGCAATGTAAGCATCGTTTGATTAGCTTGATTCAGTTCATTTGTTCGAACTTCAATTTCTTGTTCCAGTGCTATATTACGTTCATAGACTTCCAAAAATCCGGTGGTGCTTATAACAATATTGTTTTCCACCTGCCTGATTTTATTCAAATAAGATTGTATTTTCGAAAATATGCTCATAAATAATATAAATTATAATTCACTCTTTGTGATTATACACCTTTTTTTCAGATTATGTAAAGCTTTTTTAAAGCACTTACGACCTCAAGGACCGTGACAGAAGCTGTGCAGAGAATGCCGTTATTTTGTTTACAGCGTTTTTTCATGCACGGGGCACAATCTACAGTTGCCCCGAGTGAAATATATTTTTCACCGAAAGGTGCTGTTCTATCAGGTGATGTAGCACAAAATATTGAAACAACAGATGGCTTTTGAGTAGCCCAAGCAATATGAGCTGACCCGGAGTCAGGGCTCACTACTGCATCTGCCCTTTTGATAACCTCTGTCAATTCTTCAAGCGTAGTTAGTCCTGTCAAATTGAGAACTTTAAAATTTATATTTTTTTCAATAAAAGAAGATAATTCTGTATCTTGAGAAGAACCGGTCAAAATAATATTTACAGAACCAGAGAGCTCATTTGCAAGTTGAAGCCAATTTTCCCGTTTCCAATGTTTATTTTTCCAAGTAGTTGCAGGAGCAAGAACCACATTTTTTTTATTTTTGTCTAATACAGACAAAAGTCCATCGATTTTTTCTTTCGTTTTTTCCGATATTTCAGGGAGCACAAAAGCGACTTCTTCTTCTGAAGCACCCAAGTATTTTGCAAACTCAAGGTTTCTTTTAACGACGTGATAATTTTTGTCGAATTGTCGCCTATCATTTTTCAAAAACTCATTCGCAAAAATCCAAGAAAACTCACGTCCGTCAGTATTTGTCAATTTTCGTTTAATATTCAAAAACGGCATAATAGATGAGCTTTTAAATAATTGTTGAGCATCAATCACAATATCATAATTCTCAGAATTAATCCGCCTTACGACAGCTAAAAACTCACGAACAGAACGCCATTTGAGCCCACGTTTTTTCCATTTTTTTCTCGGAAGCACAAAGCACTTATCAACAACAGGATTGTTCAAAATAAAATGTTTTGCCTTATCATCAACAACCCAACCGATTTCGCAATCAGGATATTTTTTTTTCAATGCAACAGCCAAGGGAATTGTATGTATCGTATCACCTAAAGCACTCAATCTGATAATAAGAATTTTCAAATGTTCATCCACCTGTTGTTCATAGTTTTGTTCACTAACTGTTTAGAGTATATTACCACACCTCAAAAGATGGTGCAACTCCTTGTATAACAAGAGATTAAGCTTTTTTAATATACTTGAATGATATAGCCATTTTTAAGCCGTTTAGTGGAGTGAATTTATTAGAATTTTTATTATTATGTATGTGTTGCGAATTTAAATTGAAGTTGCAACTTAGAATATGAGTATCGTTATTAAAGACATCCGGAAGGAATACATCCCAATGAAACAAAATGAGATAGACAATATCAGACATGGTATGTTGGTGTGCCAAATGAGATTAAAAAATCTGCAACCTCATATTGAACACTCCTCAAATCTTAGTGAAATTTACAATAAAGTCCTCATCGAAAAAGCTATTTTGAGAAAAGAGCTTACGAAAGAACATAAAGGATTTATTCAAAAATTCATTGATAAATTTGCAAAAAAACCGACAAAAAGAATTTGCGATTATTTTTAAACTTATTTTAAAGCATTACTTACTTTTTCTATAGCTTCTTGCTCTTTTTTTATATTTTTGACGACACATTCTTTGCTTAATGCTTCCTGAATTCGATCTAAGTTGCGTTGGATAGTTGCTATATTTGCATCTGTATCAGGCATCCAAAACAAAAACATCTTTATTGCCATTATCATAATGGCAAATAAAACTGATTTATATAATAAGTCTTTATAATTTATTTCGTCACGCATACCAATCTCGGGTTAAAATATTTGAGAAAAACTCAAAAAATAATCATTAATAACATTGTATAAAATAGGCATAATCCATATCAATATCGCCGCACCGAAAACAGGCTTGAACAAGAAGCTTAATTGAAAGACATTAATTTGAGGAGCTGTTTTTGATATTATCCCAAGGATAAGATCTTGACCCAATGTTGCCAACAAAACAGGAGCTGCAATTTGCAAACCTATGTATAAAACATTTGACGTTATAGTTATTAAATATTGAATATTCACTATTTTATCAAGAGGAATCGCTGTCGCATACACAGGAAATATTTCAAAACTTCTCATAAAAGCATTTATTAACCAGTAGAAGCCACCAACATTGATAAAAACAATAAGTCCCAATAACCCAATATATTTGCCCAAAATAGAAGTTTGTGTTTGCGTAGTCGGGTCCAAAACCATCGCAGAAGAAAGCCCCATCTGCATATTAATCATATCCCCGCCAGCTTCTATAGCTGCTACAATACAATTTGCAACATAACCAATTATTGCACCAAACGTAAAATTGACCAGCATTCCATATATCATTGACGTACCGGTTGGTGGAGCTGCAGGCTTTAATACAGCAACAAAAATAACAGTGAAAAGCAACGCAAAGCTTATTTTAGCAATTACAGGAACTTCTTTTCGGTTAAAACCGGGAGCAAATCTTACCATTCCTAAAAATCTTATAAAAATGAAAATCCCAGCGTTTAAAGCAACGCTTATTTGAGGAAAATAAAATGAAAAATTTTGAACTATATAATCAATCATTTGGCATCGCCCTCAGTTTCATTGTATTCAAAAGCTCTATCAATTCTAATCAAATCCGAATAAGTTTTGTTAGTTTTTTCAACCACATTAAAATTATAATTTAACACCTCACTGGGAAATCTTAAACAGACAGCTGTCGAACCCACTTGAACCGTATCAAAAATAATTTGTTGATTATCATTATACAAAGTCGTAATAGGTTCAACATCAATAATACCTTGATTTGAAGTCGAATAGCTTTTCAAGGATTCATCATTAATCAAAAGATATGTTGAGCCTAATTCAAGCTCATATTGCCCCTGCGATATGGCAATACCATTCGACAAACCGAAAAATAATATTAAACTTATAAAAAGTTTTTTCATCTATTATCTTCCCATTATTTTTTTACGTTCAATAAAGTTTGGATAAGGAACCTCGACTTTTCCTGCGGCATTGTATTTTAATTTGTCAGAGTTATCGATGAATGGTGGCTTTCCGGCGTTTTTCATGACTTGGTCAACAGAAGGCACATTCTTAAAATTACCGTCTTTCATCTCATCTGCAAAAGGTTTTGTATAGCGATAATAATCAGCAGGCAATACATAATTATCACTTTTAGGGATAATATTAAAAGCTAGTTGCGTTGAATCCTTAATTAAATTGGTAAGCAAACGCACATACCCAACACCAAAAACCATAATTACCAAAAATACAGCAAGAATTTTCGGTGCTGCAGCAATAGTTTGTTCCTGAACCTGAGTAACAGCTTGCAATACCCCTACGACAAGCCCCACAGCAGCAGCAGTTAATACGCAAGGGAGCGATATCATCAACATGGTCAAAAGACCTTTACCCATAAATTCTAGCATCAATTCCATAAAAATATCCTTTAATTAAAGCTTCCTACAAGTCCTTGAACAATCAAGCTCCAACCGTCAACTGCGATAAATATCAACAACTTAAACGGCAATGAAATAATTGTAGGTGATAACATGAACATACCTAACGCCAAAAGGACGTTAGCAACAACCAAATCCAATACAATGAACGGAACAAATATAATGAACCCAATTTCAAATGAAGTTTTAAGCTCACTTATTATATAAGCAGGTGCAACTTCCCAAATAGTAATTTGGTCAGGATTTTCGGGAGGCTTTTTTTGCGACAATTCAACAAAAAACGACAAATCTTCTTGCCTCGTTTGTTTCATCATAAACTCTTTTAAGGGTTTTGAGCCTTCAGCAATCGCCTCGACTAAAGAGCCGTTTTTTTGATAAGGAACAGACCCGACATCCCACATTTGCTGAAAGACAGGTCCCATTGTATAAAAGGTTAAAATTATTGACAATCCGATTAAAACAATAGCAGGCGGTAACTGTTGGGTACCAAGAGCCTGTTTCAAAAAAGAAAAAACAATCGCATACCTTAAAAAGCTCGTCATACAAGTAAAAACAAACGGCAACAGTGAGAACAATGTCATCACCGTGAGCATTTGCAATACAGGGTTCATATCCTTTAATACACTATCCATTTTTTATTTACCTTCTACCCTTAGAATCTCTCTTAATCTTTGCTATGAATTTAATTTTCTAAGCAATTCTCTCATAACAGGGAGCTTTGTCACATTAGAACTTTTATGAGGCAACAAATCTTCCCCAATTTTTATTCCCGCTAAAGCAGGTTTATGTTCTTCTTTTTTTGCAAAAGAAACTTGATTAGCAATATTTGTAATTTTTTCTGTAGCGTCTTTATCGTCAAGTTTAGCCAAGAATGTGGTTTTATCGATATCAGAGGCTACTAAGAATTTTTCATCACCCGCTTTAATTACATAAATAGTTTTTCTGCCTGATAAATTTACACTGTTTTCAACTTTCAAATACTCTGCTTTGTTGTTTATGTTTACATCAATGAAAGTTTTTTTATAAACAATAAGGCATAATGTAATTATTCCAACCATAGCACAGGTATAAGCTGCGAATTGAATTAAATATTGTCCCATTTTTATCTCCTTATTTAACGAATACGAATTATTTTAGATATTTTCATCTTCGATTTCGAAATTACCATAATCGAAATCTTCTTCATTGAAATCATCATTTTGTTCAGCAGGTTTTTCTTGAGGTTGTGGCTCCTTTTCATCGGCTTCAGCCACTTTTTTGGTTTCTGAATGTTCATTATAAACCTTGTCTACACGCACACCATATCTATCATTTATAATGACAAGTTCGCCTGAGGCAATAGTTTTATTTTCGACTTTCAAATCAATTTTATTTTCATAAACCGAACCAATGTCGACAACAAGCCCTTCAGAGATTTGTCTTAAATCCCCCAAAGGAATTTTGACCTGTTCAAATTCAGCCGACAAATCAACCTGAATAGAATCCCACATATTTCCTGTGTGGATTGTTTTTTCATCCATGTTTAGTCCTCCATCATTATCGCTATCACCATCGAAATCAATAATGAGCGATGGATCTGGTACAAGTTTAAACGGTTTGTTTTCACCGTTTACTTTTAAAATCATTTTGTTGATATTGCTATTTTCCAATAGCACAATATCATCTACTTCAATATTTTTAACATCGTTTAACGTCAACTTTGAGCAACCTACTGCGAGGTTTACTTTGACTTTTGTTTTTGGGAAATCATCAATAGAGAAACTGTCAACTGGGCTAGCTGGGGGCAATTCAGGGATAGCAGCTTCCGGAATAGAAATAATCAATTTTCCTAACTCGTAGCCATTTGATTTGATAAAAAATGTAAGATGGGTATCAAAAAGGTTTTTCACCTTTTTATACTTAGACAAATCTAGCAAAAATTGAGAAAAACTTTTGAATACAAAATCATTATAAGAAGTGATAAGATTAGCCTCAAGTTCTGTAACAGATTCAAGCTCGAATTTTCCTTTATTTTCTCCGAGTATATTTGTAAGAATACCGTCGATGGCTGTTTTGGAAAGCCTTATTAGAATATTCAAATCTTTTGTAATTCTTATTTTAGTTACAAAATATTCTTCACCCGCAAACAAAATGTTATCTCTTTCGGTGACGCTTACGAGTTTTAAGTCGACGTTTGGAGCCAAGTATTCTTTTGTGGCAGACACAATATTTTTATAAAATTTTTCATAGAACCAATGGTAATTTTTATATAAATTACCCTCAAATAAAGTCCTAATCTTATATTTTGATTGTTCTGCTTGCACAGTTATCTTGCCCTATTTCCCCTAGTCTATACGTATAAAGGCATAATTTCCCTAGTTATACAATATAAGTTTTAGGGGGGCGGGACATCATTCATTTGTTGTATATTAAGCCCACTAAAAGTAAATTTAAGAATAAAAGAAAAGAAATCAAATTTTATTATAATTTTTCAAAAATATTTTCCATGAAGAAAACGACGTCAGAAAATTTAGGATTGAGAGCCCTCTGTTTTGGGATGATAATCAAAGATTGATATTTCTCAAAACTTTTTGCCCCATCTTTTTTCAGAAACAACCTGACAGCCTCTCGCATAAGCCTTTTTATTCTATTTCTTTTGACTGCTCTTTTATGGAATTTTTTACTAACAACAAAACCAAATCTAGTAGGCAAAGAGGTATCTTTTTTTTCTCTACCTAAATAAGCTACGAAAAAGTTGTTTGCAATAACATTTTTTTGCTTGTATGTTGCATTAAATGCTGATTTATTTTTAAGCCTGTATTGCCTAGGGAGCATGCGAATTTTCCTAAATATCTGCTATATAAAATATACTAAAGGCTATCCGATAAGGATAGCCAATAAAAAGTTTGTTTAACTAAAAAGACTAAGCACGTTCTTTTGCTTCGATAGCCAATTTATGACGACCTTTAGCTCTTCTTCTGTTAAGAACTTCTTGTCCGCCGTTTGTTGCCATTCTAGCTCTGAAACCGCTTACGTTTTGTCTTTTTCTTTTAGTTCCTTCAAGCGTACGTCTCATTTTATTTCTCCTTGAATATTATACTCACCAGTTGTATCATAGTAAATAAAACAAAGACTAAAGTCAATTAAAAATAGGAGAAAAGGTTAAATATTATGAACGATAAAATAGGATTCATCGGTGCAGGCAAAATGGCAAGTGCCATTATAAAAGGAATAATCGGAGCAAAAAGTTATAAACCATCTAATATTTTAATTCACGACTTGAACAAAGATGCCTTAGATAATGCAAAAAAAGATTTCGGCATCACAATTGAAGAATCAAACATAAATGTCGTCAAGAATGCTGATGTTATTGTATTTGCAGTAAAGCCTTTTGTCCTACCGACAATTTTAGAAGAAATTAAACACACTATTACAAAAAACAAAGTAGTTATATCAATCGCAGCAGGAATTGCCACTAAAACAATGGAAGAAAAATTGGGCGAAATCCCAATAATAAGAATTATGCCTAACACGCCGGCTCTTGTAAACGAAGGAATGAGTGCCGTTTGTAAAGGTAAATATGCGAAAGATGAACACGCTAAAATCGCCCTTACTATCTTCGGCAGCGTTGGAAAAGTAATAGAGCTTGACGAAAAATATCTCGATATAGTAACAGGGATTTCAGGCTCAGGACCTGCTTTTTACTATTATATAATCAACGAAATCGCAAAAGCAGGCGAAAAACTCGGACTAGACTATGAAACCTGCCTAAAACTTTCAGCCCAAACCGCCTTCGGCTCTGCAAAAATGATGATGGAAACAGGAGTTTCACCGGAGCAACTGATTATCAATGTAACAACACCAGGCGGCACAACAGAAGTCGGTAACAATGTCTTAAAACAAAGTAACATCTCCGATATCTTGTATGATACAATTAAGGGCACAACTGAAAAATCTAAGGCATTGGGAGCTAAATAATGAATTTATTAATTTTTATCGCAGGACTTTTGATAGGATGCGGACTAACTTATTTTTTGTTAAAAAACAGCGATAAAAATCAAAAAAAATCACAAAATGAAGCCGAAGAACAAATGAAATTAATCTTCGAAAATGTTGCAAATAAAATTCTGAAAGAAAATACCCAAGACTTTTCAACAATGTCAAAAGAAAGAATGACAGAACTTTTGGAACCTTTCAAAGAACGAATTGAAGACTTCAAAAAAAGATTTGAACAAAACAACGAAAAATTCACCACGCTTGATGTACATATCAAAAGTGTTATTGAAGCAGGTAACAAAATAAACCAAGACACAAACAAGCTTTCTCAAGCCCTAAAGGGCGATAACATGAAGCAAGGCAAATGGGGTGAATTGATTCTTGAAAGAGTGTTAGAGCTTTCAGGCTTAAAAAAGGGCGAAGAATATTTAACCCAAGCCGGTATTGGCTCTCAAAGACCCGACGCAACAATACTTTTGCCCGAAAACAAAGCAATATTTGTCGACGCAAAAACAACTCTGGCTTCATACGACGCATACATTAACGCTGAAACCATAGACGAGCAAGAATATTATCTAAAACAATTTAAAGACTCTGTAAAAACACATATCATGGGGCTTTCCAAAAAAGAATACTTCGCTACAACAGACTACTATTCACCCGAATATGTTCTAATGTTCATTCCAATTGAAAGCTGCTACTCTATGCTATTTTTAGAAGATGCACAACTTTGGGAATTCGCTTGGAAAAACAAAATAATGCCGACATCTCCATCAACACTTCTTGCTGCATTAAAAATAATAAACAGCTTCCATGTTGTAACAAGGCAAAACAATAACGCTATTGAGATAGCGACACTTGCAGGCAAAATGATTGACAAATTTGCAGATATGATAAAAGACCTCAACTCAGCACAAAAATCAATAAACAATATATACACAAAGCTCACAGGGCGAGATAATATTGTCCGACAAATCGAAAGATTGCAAGACTTGGGAGCAAAAGCTAATAAGCAAATCCCTGAAATTTCCGAAAATAACAATCAACTTAATATATAAAATTATCCTAAGCGGAAAATATGTTAATTTTATTCCTCTTAAATTTGATATTATAAAAAAGGTATAAAATTTAAGAAAGGTCTATTATGTATTGTTCAAAATGTGGAAAAGAAATCAATGATGATGCAACTTTTTGCCCGACTTGCGGAGCCGAATTTGTTGCAGAAACAGCAACAAAAGTGAAAAAACACCCTTTTTTAATAGGGTGCTCAAGTTTTATTGTCGGATTAATAATTTTAACTTCTTTTGTAGGAATTTTTTCTGATACAGAAATGTCGTCAATAGAAAACAAAGTAGCTGAAGATGCAGTGGAACAATATAATATAGCAAAAGCTCAAGGCGACAAAATGCAAGCATGCGTGCAAGCAGGATTGGTTTCAGCAGCATATCTACAAGCTAAAGATTCTGACAACTATAACAAATGGAAAGCAACAGAAAAAACGGATTGCAATAAAGCAGGCATAGCTTATTAAATTTAGATATAAATAACAATCAAACCTATTATTATCCCAAACATTACAAAAAATGCAGGAAGCTTACTTTTGTACATCAATATTGATTGGGGCAAAATTTCGCCGAATACAACATAGAGCATCGCTCCGCTTGCGAAACTCAAACTCAAAGCCAAACCCAACGGTCCGATATCACCAATCCACCAACCGACAATTGCACCCAATATAGTAGGTGCACCCGCCAATGCTGTAATTAGAATTGCCAATCTTTTTTTAACACCACCACTCATTAAAGGAACTGCGATTGCCATTCCTTCCGGAATATTGTGAAGTCCGATTAACACAGCCAAAACCAAAGCGGAACCCGCCATTTCGCCATGTGAATTAGCAAAAGAAGCACCTATTGTCATACCCTCTGGAAGATTATGCAAAGCAATAGCACAAGCCATAATAACACCTGCAACAAAAAGTGAAATAGTATTGTCATTTTTATTAATATGCATTGAAAGGTGATTACTGTGAATAATTTCATCTAAATCATCAGCTGTTTCAGGGTGAGAATGGTCAATATGCATAACTTCGTGATTTGTCATTCTATCAATAATTAAATTTAATAAATAAACCAGAAAAACACCTGCCATTATACCTGCACTGACAATTAATACATGAGTACCTGTTTTAACAGCACTAATTACCAAATCAAAGCAAACAATAGCAGTCATAACACCTGCAGCAAAACTCAATAACAAGCTTACGGTTTTATTCGAGTCTTTTTTAAACAAAGAACCAATAACACCGCCTAAACCTGTTCCGCCAATGCCAGCTAACGCTGTAGCTTTAACTAATAATATAAATTGTTCCATGTATAAGTTTTCCTACTCTATCTAAAATATTTTAGCACGAATAGAAAAATCAAATCTAAAATCTCGGAAACATTAATAAAGTACCGTCATCTTCTCGCCAACGCATCCAGCCGATTTTGTTAGTTTTGCCGACATCAACCGTTCTTGCAAGCATCCAGTTGCCCCTGATAACTGTAAAATTCATTCCATTTGGCTTAATGACCTGTTCAAGTATTTGAGAGGCTGTGTCATCTGAACTATACATCCTCTTTTTTTCGTCTGTAACATCTCGAAACATATATATTCCGTTAGCCTTACCCCAACTGTTGAAAACATCTTTCCACGGCTTAAAATTAGATAAATCATTTTGTCTTACCCAACCTGTGGCACCTGATTTTTGGTCATAAAATATCTCAAACCAGCCATTTTCCGTATTAGAATCAACAGCAACCAAAGCGATTTTTTTCATCGGAGCATAAACAATAAGCGTATCTTCAATACCCATTGAATCAACAATTATATTACTGTTTTGCACCAGTTCATAATTAACTGTTTTCAATATCCTTGAAGTTTCATAAGGCTCCTCATATATGCTGAAAGAATCCGGCATATTCAAAACGCCAATACCATAGTGGGCAATGCTCGTTGTATAAACAGGCACAATATCTGCCATCGAAGACAGCGTTGTTAATAAAAGAACTGATAAAATTAATAAAAATCTTTTCATACCAAGATTATAATAGTTAAAGATAAAATTGTCGAATTGTAAAATAGCAAAATTAATATTCACATGTTTTTATGCAGTAAACTAATGGTTAATAAATATGTTGCAACTAAATTCACAAATTTCATTTTGCGGACTAAAACAAAATCTTCGAGTTGGAGAAGATGTTTTGCGTAGCTTTAAAAAAGAATTCCCCGCCCTCAAATCAAACACTCTTGTTGATTTGCATATTATGAATGTAAAAGACACTGAAAGATTTCAAAGCGTTTTACCCGATTTAAGACGGCTCTCAGAAAGATACGGCGACAACCTATATCAAGTAAGACGTGAGATTATTACACCTTATAAAGACGAACAATTACCGCGTTATGTCGAAAGAACCGGAGAGCTTTTGAAGAAAAAGCCATATGCAAACTGCTCCGAATCATCATATTTCATAAAACAAGCTTTAAAAGAAAAAGGCGAAACTCCAACAAGATTGACTATGGACGTGATAAACAAAAAAAACGGCTATCCGGTCGATGGGAAAGACCACGTATTTAATATTTTCGGACTAAAAGAAAACGCAGACCCAACGAACCCGAAAACTTGGGGCAATCAAGCTGTCGTTGTTGATGCGTGGTCAAACTTTGTAATGGAGGCTAAAAACGCACTTGAAACTTTTAATAGAATTTTCAAAGTTGACCAAAGCAAACACGAAGTTAAATATAGCACAGGTGATATGTTAGTGCGTTCAATTCCAGTACAAACCTTTAAACTTTAATATTTACAGGAGAAAAGCCAGAACTCAAAATATTTGCATCAATCAAAGATTGCACCTGCTTTTGATAATCTGCTATCTTCTCAAATTCAGAAATAAGATTTGTGACAGAATCAATAAATGGGGTATTATCAAGCTCTGACGTGTTTTTATCAATCAATTCGACCAAATAATCCGTGAGGTCTTTTTTAGTAACCTGCTTATTTTTCAAAAAAGACACGATGTCAGACATTTCGATTTTTTCAGAATTTTGTTGTAACAAGTTGTCTTCCTCGACTTTTTTATCTTCTTTTTCCAACTTACTTGCTTCGAGCCGTTCCAATAGCTTTTCCTTTACTTCTTGAAGCGTTTCTTTAAGTGCTTTTTGAGATTTTTCCCATAAAGCATTCTTTTTTTCGTTTCTGTTAATCTTTGACAAATCTGTTTTGTGGTCATCATCAGATTCTATCATCGCGGACAAAAACAAAGGAGTCAATTTGTTGAAATCTTCTTGAGAAATGCTGTCTTTTTTGTTGAACAAATCATCCCAATCTTTTTCAAGAGTTTTCAAATTTTTCAAACGAGTTTTGCCGACCTTTACCAAACCGTCATCAGCCTCCTTGATAAAAGAGCTTAATTGAGATTTTGTAATGGAAGTCCCATCGCCACCGATAGACAAGGAAAACATAGCAAAAAGCTGCTTTGATGTCATTTTTGTTTTTGAAGACACCAAATTTGTATAAGAAATAATCAATCCTGAATTTAGAGCGTAAACCATTTGCATCCTGCTATTCGGTATAATATAGATATACCACGAGAGGTATGATTTCAAACCATACCTCTCAATAAATATAAAAACTAAAAACTAGAAAGTAGTTTCGTTAGCTCTAGTTCTTATTTCAGCAACGACTTTTTCAGCAAAAGCATCAACACTCATAGAGCCGACATTACCTTTGCCTCTTACTCTAACTGCAACGTCACTTGTTTCAATTTCTTTATCGCCCATAACGATTACATAAGGGATTTTCTTGTCTTGGAGAGCTTCTCTTATTTTATAATTCATGCTTTCAGAACGGTCGTCAAGATTTGCTCTCACACCGTTTTCAAGAAGTTTTTTATAAACTTTTTCAGCATAATCATTGTGTCTGTCAGCGATTGGAACCACTTGAACTTGAATTGGAGCAAGCCAAGTCGGGAAAGCACCTGCATAATGTTCAATCAAAATGCCGTGGAATCTTTCCATTGACCCGAATATTACACGGTGAAGCATAACAGGAGTCTTCATTAAGCCATCTTTGTCTTGATATTTAATATCAAATCTTGCAGGCAAATTAAAGTCTAATTGAATAGTTGCACACTGCCAAGTTCTGCCAATTGCGTCTTTGATTTTGAAGTCGATTTTAGGTCCGTAAAAAGCACCGTCACCTTCATTTATTTCATATTTCATACCACGCTTGTCCATGGCTTCTTTTAATCCTGCTTCGGCTAGATTCCAGTTTTCAATCTCACCTACATAACTTTCGGGACGAGTTGAGAGCTCAACTTCAAATTCCATTTTGAAAATTTTCATAGTATCAGCGACAAAATCAATGATAGAGTTAATTTCATCAACTAATTGTTCAGGAGTGCAAAAAACGTGAGCATCATCTTGAGTAAACCCTTGAACACGAGTCAAACCTGAAAGTTGACCTGATTTTTCTTTTCTGTAAACAGTTCCGAGTTCAGCCATTCTCAATGGCAAAGAGCGGTATGAATGCCTGTTAGCTTGATAAATCATAATATGAAAAGGACAATTCATCGGCTTAACGACATATTGGTCATCAGAGTCGTCATCTTTTTGAATAAAGAACATATTTTCTTTGTAATGGTCCATGTGTCCTGAAATTTCCCACAATTTGGCTTTTGCAATTTGAGGAGTATGAACTGTTACATAGCCTCTTTTTCTATGTTCTGAACGCCAATAATTTTCGATTTCTTCACGAACAACAGCCAAATTCGGATGCCACAAAACAAGCCCAGCACCAACTTCTTCTCTTACAGAGAATAAATCAAGTTGGGCAGCAAGTTTTCTATGGTCACGTTTTTCAGCTTCTTCTAAGAAGTTCACATATTCAGCCAAATCTTCTTTTGTCCAAAACGCAGTAGCATAAATACGTTGAAGCATTTTTTTATTTTCATCACCACGCCAATAAGCACCAGCAACTTTTAACAATTTAATTGCATTGCCTTTAATGTAAGAAGTATTGGGGACATGCGGTCCACAGCAAAAATCATTAAAAACGACTTCACCATCTTTGTTTTTAGTTACATATAAAGTCGGAGCATCGTTTTTATGTTCTTCAAGGAGTTCTGCCTTATATATTTCGCCTTGAGCTTTGAAATCAGCAATTTGCTTTTCGACATCAGGGATTTCAAACTTTTCAAAAGAAAGATTGTCTTTCAAAATCTTTTTCATTTCGTCTTCAATCTTAACCAAATCATCAGCCGTAAAATTGTGTCCATCTAAATCGAAATCATAGTAGAACCCTGTATCAATCGCAGGTCCTATAGCCAATTTAGCTTCAGGGAAAAGTTTTTGAACCGCTTGAGCCATAATATGAGAGGCTGAGTGGCGTAAAATATGTAATGTATCTTTGTTTTTTTCCATAAAAATCCTTCACTCTCTTATTTGATTGCATTGGGGACTTTCGAACTTTTTATACAAAAGGAAATCGGTCCCTCTTTATTCTGTTATACCATTATTAGTATTTTTTCACAAGAAAAGCCGCTCTGTAAATCCAAAGCGGCTTTTAGTTTAAATTGTTTTTCTTTTTGAAAAATTATGCTTTAACGAAGCGCGCTTTGCATTCATGTTGAAGCGTTTGCGTCGTTATGTCGCATACAGCACTTGGGCCAAAGTATTGAATTGCTCCGGGGAAGATATATTTTTCTTCCATAGCCCAAGATTCTCTGTTCTTTTCTAATTGTTTAAATACAGGTCCATCAAGCTCAACCAAAGCTTTTTGGATAACAGGTTTCATTTCACCGTGACGTTTTTCCATATTCATCATCATAGTCAAAGGAACACCGCCTGCTTTCCATTCATTAGCAGAAGCAGAAAGGTTTCTAACTGATGACAAATATCCTGTTAAGCCGAAGTTAATCAAAGCAAAAGCGTTGAAGCCAAGTGAATAGCAATAATCAGCGTCAAAGTTAGAAGGGAATGCACATCTACCTTCATAGCCGAAGAAATGTGCTTGAGCTGAGAATTTGCCATTGTATTTACCTTGTGCTTTAAGGATATCTAATTTTTCTTTAATCATTTCAATTAACAGTTTTTCAGTTTCAATTTTAGAAACTTGAACATTACCGTGAGGGTCTCTGTCCATCAACAATTGTGATTTGATTAAATTAGGCAAAGATGAAAATACTTTGGAGTTTTCGCTTGAAAGAGTATTTTCAATAATCGCAAATTTTTCAGCATTTTCACTTGAAGAATATTTGCTGTCTTTTTCTAAAGAAGCCATAATATCATTCAAATTAGCAATCATAGATTTCATTTCAGGAATAAATTCAATCAAACCTTCAGGAACTATAACTGTACCGAAATTTTTGCCCTTTTCAGAACGTCTTACGATAATGTCAGTCATATAAGAAACGATTGAATCAAGTGACATTTTCTTTTGTTCAACTTCTTCAGAAATCAAAGTTATGTTTGGTTGAGTTTGAAGAGCAGCCTCTAAAGCCACGTGGGAAGCACTTCTACCCATAATTTTAATAAAATGCCAATATTTTTTAGCAGAATTAGCGTCACGTTGAATGTTTCCGATTAATTCGCCATAAGTTTTTGTAGCAGTGTCAAATCCGAAAGATATTTCGATTTGGTCATTTTTCAAGTCGCCATCGATTGTTTTAGGGCAGCCGATAACTTGAATACCTGTATTGTTGGAAACGAACCACTCAGCCAATAAAGCAGCATTTGTATTAGAATCGTCACCACCTATAATAACAACAGCAGAAATATTCAAATTTTTGCAAACAGCGAGTGATTTTTGGAATTGTTCTTCTGTTTCAAGCTTTGTTCTGCCTGAACCGATTATGTCAAAACCGCCAGTATTTCTGTATGCATCAATAAATTCATCATCAAATTCTACAAATTTTCCATCAATGATACCAGCCGGTCCACCGAGGAAACCATATAATTTATTACCTGAATTAGCTTGTTTCAAAGCGTCATAAAGCCCTGCAATAACGTTGTGTCCACCTGGAGCTTGACCACCAGAGAGGATAACCCCTACATTTTTTTGTTCAGAAATCAAAGCGTCATCAGAAGCTTCAAATTCCACAAGAGGTGCACCATAAGTATTTTTAAATAAATTTTGAATTTGTTCTTGATCTTTGATAGATTGAGTTTTTTTACCTTCGTTTAGAGAGAGATTGTTTATCCCGCAAGCCAAACATTTAGGCAACTTCGGTTGATATTTCAATCTTTCTATTTGCAATGATGAAAGTTCTTTCATGCTAATACCTTTCTTATTCGTACAATATTTCACGAATATTCTAGCACAAAAAAAGTTTTCAACAAAAACAGGCATCCAAAACGGGTTGCCTGTTAAGTGTTTTTTAATAATCCATTTTTCCGCCGTTTGTCGCCAGATATCCGGCACATCCCCAGCCTTCAGGAGTTCCGGGGCCACTCCCGATTTTATCACCACATCCAACAGACTCGACGTAATACGCACCGTTATTAATCACCCACTGACCAGTGCCTTTTGGTTTTACATTTCCGTTTGTATCAATCCAGTACCAAAACACATCGCGTCCTATTTGATTTGGTTTCTTTTCGCCGTTTACATCGACATAGATATCGCCCCATTTCGAGAGGTTGCCTCCACCAATTGAATTTGCAAGGTATGATGAATCTTTAGACAAATCCAAATAGAGAATCATTCCATCATTCAAAACCAAAGTAATCATACTCCCCAGCCTTGAATCACAACCACTTGTTAACAAAAATTTGTATCCAAATGAGCCATTGCAATTTATAGATGACTCGTTTTTATATGTACCTGGTTGATAAATACCAGAAATACTAAATACTCTCGATAAATCAGCAACCAATGCAGATTGATTTCCTGATTTTGTATTACTGCCTTGGATTTCTTGCATATAAGCTGTAACATCAGATGCCCCATCCAAAGCCATTAAATGACGAAACGCCGAACTAATAACAGAACTTGATTTTAGGAATGCCGATGACAGCTCTGTATTTTTTGTACCTGCTAATAATGCCGGAATAGTCATCGCCGCGATAACTCCTATTATGACCAAAGTTATAAGAACTTCTGCCAGAGTAAAGCCTTTTTGCATAAAAACTCCAAATAACTATCTGCGAATATTGTACCCTCTTTTTGAATTTATAACAAGCAAAAAGGTAAAAACGATAATCACTTGCAAACAGTTTTACAAATATGATTAAAACAAACAAGTAATCCGGTAGCAATAGCGATTACAGGATAAACAGTGGTTTTGGCAGCATTATTAATTGTATTTTTTTCTTTCACAATTTCAACGACTTTTTTTTCAGCTGTTTCTTTGATTTCTTTTGGAGATTTACAAAAAGAATCAGAAGAATTAACTCTTTTGAAGAAAGAAGGCTTCTTTGAAACATCATTTGAGGGTTTTTTACCCATAAATGCAGTTGCTGAATTAATTGATACAGACATATAAACCACCGATTGTGTACAATTATAGAAAGGGCTCTAAAAAAATTAGTTGCCCTTTCTTGATAAAATTATGTATTTTTATTTACAAAAATTATATTATGAATTTTCCGTTTTTATAAATCAAAATATCATCAGCGTATATTTCGCCGCCGTTTTTCATATTTTTAATCAAATCCCAATGCAAACCGGAAACGTTTTTACCGCCTGTTTCCGGATAAGAAGCACCTATTGCCATATGAATTGCTCCACCAATTTTTTCGTCGAATAAAATATTTCCGGTAATATCTTGAATATTTTCATTCGTACCGATAGCAATTTCGCCAATTCCTCTTGAACCCTCATCCATGTTTAACATATCAAGCAAGAAATCTTCGCCTTTTTCAGCTTTTGCATCAACAACTTGACCATTTTCAATCTTTAAAAGAATTTTATGAGATTCGTTACCTCTATAAATTGCAGGGTAATCAAAATAAATTTGACCATTTACACCGTCTTCAACAGGAGATGTATAGATTTCACCATCAGGAAAATTGCATTCACCCGCACAGCTAATCCATTTTCTGCCTTCTGTTGAAAAAGTAATATCGGTTTTTTCACCAACAACTCGCAATTTTGAAGTTTTATTTAAGTAGTCTGCCATTTTTTGTTGCATTACGCCGACTTTTTTCCATGATTCAACGGGGTTTTCATCATTTAGCTTACAAGAATTAATCAAAAATTCAGTATAATCTTCAAGCGACATTTTTGCTTCTTGTGCAAGAGCTTGAGTAGGATAATCAGCAATAACCCACTTCAATTCACCTTTAGAAGCTCTTTCTAAAAGCAATTTTGATAAATGATTTGTTGCCTTTGAGCGTCTTGCCATTTTTTTAGAATCAGCTTTCGCCATATTTTTAGTGTTTAGTGGAGCACCGATTGAAATCATTTTTTGAGCTTTTTGATATTCAATTTCTGTCATAGGGTCAACATAATCCAGTTGCTCGTCGTTTGCGTATTTAATATAAGTTTCACCGATTCCATCGATAGAACAACGAGTCACAGGATTTCCACCACTCAATAACACTTGTTTATATATTTCATTGACTAGAGGTTGAGCCTCTGAGCTTGTCGCCCTAATTACAGTCAAATCACCTTTTTGAACGTCAACTGAATATTCGACAAGGACTTTTGCATATTTTTCCAATAATTTTTTATCGTACATAATTGACTCCAATCAAATTTTTAATTTTTGCCTCTAACAACAATACCTCTCTTAGACGTTCTAATAAAACGTACAAGATTTTGGATATATTTATCATTTGTCAAAGTATCTTCAATAACATCAGCTGCTTTAAGAGTTGTGTAATCACCTGATTGAATAATTTTAAAAGCATTCTTTAAGTTTGTTCTTTCAGCAAGTGTAATACCTCTACGTTTTAGACCGATAACATTGATTCCATGAGGAACAGGAGGACGTCCGTCGCCTTTGCAGTATGGAAGAATATCCATTCTGGAAGCTGAAAATCCGCTTATGATACACATTTCACCGATTCTAACATTTTGATGAAATACACTCATTCCGCCGATAAATGCACCGAAACCGACTTTGCAATGTCCGCCGATAGTAGCGAGGTTAGCCATAATAACTTCATCTTCCAAAACACAATTATGTGCAACGTGAGATGACGCCATAAGCAAACATCTGTCGCCGACAATTGTAGAATTGCCTTCGCCTGATGCCCTGTTTACGGTTACATATTCTTTAATCAAACAATCTTTTCCGATTATAGCTTTTGTGGGTTCATTTTGATAGCTCAAATCTTGAGGAGGCGTACCAATACTTGCAAAAGGAGAAACAACGCTGTTGTCACCGATTTCGCAACATTCTAAATAAGCATTTCCTATAATTTTAACATTTTCGCCAAGTTTAACATTTTCACCGATTATAACATTCGGTCCAATGACAGCACTTTCAGGAATAATGGCACTATCAGCGATTACGGCAGATTTGTGAATTGTCATAAATATCTTCTTTCTAATTTTATTAAATTATTTTTTATCAACCATTGAAAACATTAAATCAGCTTCGCAAGCCAATTTACCGTCAACAAAAGCTTTTGCATGGGCTTTCACTATGGGACCTTTTACTTTTATAAGCTCAGTTTCCATATCAAGTCTGTCCCCTGGGCGAACGACACGTTTAAATCTTGCAGAATCAACCCCTGCATATAGAACCAACTTGTTGGCGTATTCAGGAAGTGGCATCAAAATACCGGCTCCGAGTTGAGCCATAGCTTCAAGCTGCAACACACCCGGCATAATTGGATTATTAGGAAAATGACCTTGGAAAAAAAGTTCGTTAAAAGTTAAATTTTTATAGCCTTTGCAATATTTTCCAGGGACACATTCAGTAATTCTATCCACTAATAAAAAAGGATAGCGGTGCGGAAGCATCTCCATAAGCTGTAAAATATCAAATTGTAATGTTTCTTCGCTCATTTATTTCTCCTCTGTAATTTTGTCTTTCAGTTGTTTTGCGATTATTGAATGAACGGTATGTCCGGCTTCTTTAACAATAATCTCAGCTTTTAAATTCAACGGATTAAACCCTGTTAAACGCAAATCGCCTATCAAATCGAGTATTTTGTGTTTTGCAGGTTCATAGTCACTTCTTAAATCTGTCGTATAAGAGCCGTCATCTTTCATGCCAACAGTATTATCAATAGTGACGCCTCTGCCATAGCCTGCAAGTTGGTATAGTTTCAACTCTTTTAAATACCCAAAAGTCCTAGCTTCAATTATTTCATCAAATTTTTTCGAATCATAAGAAACCCAGCGGTGCGTCAAATCAGGATGTTTATAATTCACACTGTAGGAAATTGAAAGCTTGTCAGATGGCAACATAACCAAATGGGTCTTGCCATTTAAGTATTGAACAGGTTCTTTTAAGATATATTTTCTATTTTCTTTAATTTGCAAACCCGCTTTTTTGAATAAAGCAACCCAAGTTTTTGAACTACCGTCTAAAATCGGCATTTCATAAAACGATAAGTAGACATCTAAAGAATCAAGATTACAAATAGCACAAGCTGCCATAAAATGCTCAATTAAAACAATTTTCTTGACATCTTTGTTACCAATAACCACGCAATGTTCGGTTGAAACAAGATTATCAACATGGGCTTCTACAGTTTTACCATCTAGGTGAAATCTTATTCCTTTTTCTTCTGAGGGAAGAACTTTTGCGGTGCATTCTTTGCCGGTCATAAGACAGACAGATGTAATTTCAACTTCTTTTTTTAAGGTATTCATTATTTTTTATTAATCCTCTGAATCAAGCAGTGTTTCGTATTTTTTGAATTTTTTCATAAGCTCAGCAGCTTTTTTCATTGTTTGAATTTGTTTAATAAATTCTTTTCTCGGAACAGCAGGAGCACCTACGATAATTGACTTATCAGGGAAACTTTTTGAAACTCCGGCTTGAGCCATAACGATTGAATCGGCACCGATTTTTATATGGTCAGCCAAACCCGCTTGACCGGCAATAACTGTTCTGTCCCCGATAACGCAACTTCCTGCGATACCGACTTGAGAAACAATCATACAACCTTTGCCGATTTTGCAATTATGCCCGATTTGAACCAAATTATCAATTTTTGTTTGCTCACCGATTACAGTGTTTTCGATTGTACCTCTGTCGATGCAAGCATTTGCACCGATTTCAACATCATCTTCAACAACTACAGAACCGATGGAAGGGATTTTAAAAATCACTTGTTTAGTATTTGATTCTTTAATTTCTCCATCTTGCTTAGCTTGTTCAATATTATTTGGATTTTCGGTTACGAAACTGAACCCGTCAGCACCTAAGCTTACACCGTGTTGTAAAATAACCTTATTTCCGATAACTACATTATCACCAATGTTACACCCTGGGTGGAACAAGCAATTTTCACCGATTTGAACTGAACGTCCGACGTAGCAATTAGCTAAAATCGTAGTATTATTACCAATTGAAGCATTTCTTGAGACTACAACATTTGGACCTATAGAAACATTTTCGCCTAATTTTGCATCAGGATGAACAGTTGCTGTAGGATGAATTCCGTTATTTGACTCAGGCGGCATATAAAACAAATGTAACAATTTCATCATAGCCAATCTCGGTCTTTCAACTTCAATAGTTGAGATATTGTCCAAATTTACACCCAAAGGAACCAAAGCTGCTTTGGCTTTTGTCTTACCTAAATTAGCAATTTCATCTTCACCCAAGGCTAATGCCAATGTATTTTCATCAGACAACAATGGTGGAGCTATTCTGCCGATTTCAGCCACTTCGACTTGAGTAAGCAAACCTCCTACAATTTGTGAAATTTCTTCTAAGCTATAAAATTTCATGATTATTTCCCCTTTAAACTAATTTTTATCTTCTAATTTTAATACTTATAATAAAAAATATCAAATTATTAACCTGCAAAAAGCAAATTAATGCTTGATTTTTTCAATTAAAGATGTAGTTGACTTCCCTTCGACAAAACTTATAAACTCAATACGACCGCCGTTTTTCATGATAGTTTTAGCTTCAGGCAATGTTTCAACAGTATAATCTGCACCTTTTGTGTGAACATCAGGCTTAATTTGAGCAAGTAAGTCCATCGGAGAATCCTCATCAAATAAGACCACGTAATCAACGCACGCCAAAGCATTAAGGATTTCAGCCCTGTCATTTTCATTGTTAATAGGTCTTGTCGGGCCTTTTATACTTTTTACGGACTTATCAGAATTGAGAGCTACAATCATAATATCTGCAAAACTTTTTGTTTTTTGCAAATAACGAACATGCCCGACGTGCAAAATATCGAAACAGCCGTTAGTCGTAACTATTGTTTTTTTATCTGCTCTTAATCCATCTAATAAGTTATTCAAATCTTTTCTTGCGACCAATTGACCCACAATTCACTCCTTAAATTATTCAAAATAAAAAGGAAAGCGATATACTTTCCTTTTTAATTTTACTATAAAAATGTAATTATCAATAATCTAGTCTTTAGCAGATTTTTGAGCATCATTCAAAGCCGGATTTTTTTGAGCTTGTTCTTTAATTTGTTTTTGGATTACTTCAGGATTAAAGCTTGGGTCTTGGTAAACGATTTTTGCACCTGATTTTAGACTATCAACAAACTTTTGAAGAATTTTGACTTTTTCTTGATTTACTAAGTAATCTTTAATTTCGTTTTTGACCTTAGACAAAGGCTCAGTACCAGCCTTAATTCTGTCAGAAACCATTATTATATGGTAACCGTATGGAGTTTTAACTAAATCGCTGATTGTATTCGGTTGCATAGAGAAAGCTTTTTTAGAGAAGGTGTCAACCATTTCTTCTTTAGCAAAGTAGCCCAAATCGCCACCTTGTTTAGCACTCATAGTATCATCAGAATTTTCTTTAGCTAGTTTTGCAAATTGAGATGGGTCTTTTTTAACTTCTGCAAGTAATTTATTAGCTTTATCAAGCTTAGCAGCTAATTGTTCGTTAACTTTTTGTTCCACTTGTTCTTTAGACAATTTTTTGCCATCAGGTGTTGAAACAATAGATTGTCTAATTTCTTGAGGGTCAGCACTAATCAAAATATGAGAAGCTCTAACTTTGTCAGGATATTTGAATTTGTCGATATTTTGCTTGTAGTATTTTTGCACTGCAGAATCACTGACAGACACAACATCCAAAGAATCAACAAGTTTTTTAACTTTAACTTCTTCAGACAAATCTTTTTTGAATTGTTTAGCAGAAATCCCGTTTTGTTTAAGAATTTCATTAAATTTATCTTTAGAGCCGACTTTATCAATCATATTTTTCAATTCTTTGTTGATATCGTCATCAGTAACTTTGATATTACGTTTTTTCATTTCTTGTTCAAGAAGTTTTTTGACAATCAATTCATTAACAACTCTATCTTTCAACATCAAATACAAAAAGCTATTTTGGTCAGACTTCAAATCAACTCCCATTTGAGAAAACATAGGATTAGAAGCAACAGCGTCAAAAGCTTTGCTGTAATCTTGTTTTGTAATAGGCTCATTATTTACCAAAATGAGTGCATCTTTTTTGTTATTAAAACCACAACCTGCGAGGGCAAATGCCATCAAAGCGATTGTGCATAACAGTTTCAATTTTTTCATTAGTCGTCTCTCCTTACAAAAACGTTATTATTTCTGATAATCACACGTTATTTTAAATATATAATAAAATAAATTAGCCAGAATGTTAAATAATTCATCAAAAGTTAATAATCTTATGTTAATTAAAAGTATTGAATCACCGTCCTGACAGGTTTTGGGTGCTTCAACAAACTTGATATATTTTGTAATATTTGATGGTAAATTGGCATGGATAATATTCCACTCTGCTCTTTTGTATGGCAAATAGACTCTTACGTCGGTATCTGTTTCTCTGATTAAAGAGATGTTGACCTGATTGGCAAGAAGTCTTAAGTGAACCAATTTAATTAAATTTTCAACGGGCTTCGACATTTTCGAAAAGCGGTCTTTCCATTCAGCAGTAATCAAATCGAGCTCAGAAATAGATTCGACATCGGCTAAACGTTTATATTCAATCATTTTTTGTTCTTTTGAACCGACCCACTCATCAGGCAAATATGCAGTTGCATTAATATCAATGATGGTAGGCTTCTTCGTAACTTGTTTCTCATTTTGAATGTCGTTAATTGCTTCTTCTAAAAGAGCACAATATGTATCAAAACCGACATTAACCATTTGCCCGTGCTGTTTTGTGCCGAGTATGTTTCCGACGCCTCTAATCTCAATATCTCTTAGAGCAATTTGGTATCCGCTTCCGAGGGTTGTAAATTCTTTTATGGATTTAAGTCTTTTAATAGCTTCTTCGGTCAATTTTGCAGGATTTTTGTATAAACAATAGCAATAAGCTTGACGCTCAGAACGCCCGACCCTTCCTCTTAATTGATAAAGTTGAGCCAAACCGAACCTGTCTGAATCATGGATTATGATTGTGTTGGCGTTGGGGATATCAAGCCCTGACTCAATGATAGTAGTACATAGAAGCACATCATAATTTCCCTCAAGGAAATCTAGCATAATTTGTTCTAATTGTTTTTCGTCCATTTGCCCGTGAGCAACTGCTATCCTTGCATTTGGGACAAGTTCTTTTAACTGAGCACCAAACTCAAAAATAGTTTCGACTCTGTTGTAGAGATAAAAGACCTGACCGTCCCGCTCAAGCTCATAATTAATAGCATTTTTAACAATACTGTCTTTAAACTCACCTACGAATGTTTTGACGGGCAAACGGTTTGTTGGTGCGGTATTTATAATACTCATATCTTTTATACCCGACAACGACATGTATAAGGTTCTGGGGATTGGAGTCGCACTCATAGACAAAATATCAATATTTTTCTTGAGCATTTTGAGCTTTTCTTTGTGTTTAACTCCAAATTTATGCTCCTCATCGATTATAAGAAGTCCTAAATTTTTGAAAATAATATCATTTTGTAAAAGCCTGTGAGTTCCAACCACTATATCACACTCACCTAAAGCAAGGTTTTTCAAGGTTTCTTTTTGTTCTTTTTTGGTTCTAAAACGTGACATAAGTTCAACTTTTATAGGAAAAGGCTTAAATCTTTCTTTTAAAGTTTCGTAATGCTGCATAGCAAGAATTGTAGTAGGAACCACGACAGCAACTTGTTTTGAGGACATAACAGCTTTAAAAATAGCTCTTAATGCAACTTCGGTTTTGCCGAAGCCCACATCTCCGCAGATGAGCCTGTCCATGGGCTTTTCAGCTTCCATATCAGCTTTTGTATCGTTAATAGCCTTCATCTGGTCGGGGGTTTCAGTGTATTCAAAGGCTTCTTCCATCTCATACTGCCAAACCGTATCCGGCTCAAAAGCGTAGCCTTTTGCGAGCTCTCTGCGAGCATATAGATTTATGAGGTCTTGAGCGATATCTTCAATTGCTTTTTTAACTTTGTTTTTAGTGTTATTCCAGTCGTTGCCGCCCATTCTTGATAGGGAGGGCTTAACACTGCCTGAGCCTCTATATCTGCATAAAAGATTTATTTGTTCAGCCGGCATAAACAACTTGTCTTGATGAGCATATTCTATAGTCAAATAATCTTTTTCTTCACCATCAATTACTTGCTTAGAAATCCCCTTAAATACGCCAATACCGTGAACCAAATGGACAACAAAATCATCGACTTGAATATCATTTATAGATTCAATAAACTCTTGATTTTCCTTGTAATAGCCTGTTTTTTTCGCCGTAACATCTTTTGAGCGTTTGTTAAAAAGCTCTTTGTCCGTGAGGACAACAAGGTTATACTGCTGAATGACGCTTCCTGAAAAAGCGACATTTCCTGTTATAAAAATATTATTTTTTTCGGCAATATTATATGAAAAAGGGAGTTCAAATTCTTTAAGGATTTCCTCAACTCTTGAGTGGTAATCTGTTGCAATAACTACTTTTTGCCCTTGTTTTTGCTTATCATATATAAATTCAATAATATCTTCGATTTTGGAAGAAAAACTCGGAATTAAATCTGTGTCAAACTCAACGAGATATTCAGTTTCGTCATTTATGAAATTGTCAAAATAAATTTTTAGCTCGGGTGCAATCTCTTTTTTAAACTCATCAAACTGAATATGACTATATGAACCAAGAGGCAAATTCATACCGCTATGAAGATTGTCCGAATATTGTTTTTGGAGATTTGCATCATAAAACTCATATTTATTTTTAAACTGAGTGTACTCGTCAAAAACGATAATATAATCCTCTTTTAGAAAGTCTAAAACACCTTTCAAATCAGGATTTAAGTAATTTTCATAATATTCAATACCCTCAAAATATTCTTCTTCAGAGAGTTTTTCTTGAAATTCTTTAAATTTATCCTGAAGATATTCTCTGGTTTCAGATTTTGATGACGTTTTTGAATAACTTTCGATATTTGATTGAATATCTGACAAAAATTTCTTTTTATTTTTTTCATCAATAACAAATTTATACAAAGGTAAAATTTCAGTAGACTTCAATTTTTCAACGCTTCGTTGATTTTTGTTGTCGAAAGTTCTTATATCCACAACAGAATCGCCCCAAAGTTCAATTCTGACAGGTTTTTCATCAAGCGAAAAGACATCTATTATGTCCCCTCTTATGCTGAACTCTCCTGAATCTACCACCATTGTAGAGCGTTTGTAGCCTAAAGAAACAAGTTTTTTTGCAAATGTTTCAACATCAATAGAGTCGTCGATTTTAACTTTGATGGAATTCTTTTTTATGAAAGAAGTACTCGGAAACTTTTCAAAAAGTGCTTTTAGAGGAACTGCAACAACGTCAGGAGCGTTAGCCGTCGAGATTTCTTTCAGTAACTTTATTTGTTTTGCATATTTATAAGGATTTTTTGGCGTAACGTCATAGATAGAAGCATCTTGATAGGGAAAAATGTCCGAGTTAATATTGAGCAATTTTTCCAAATCATTGTTAAATTTCAAAGCAGTTTGCTCAGAATCCGTAAGCAAAAGGATTTTTTTACCTTGAACTTTTGAAATATAACCTATAACTAATATTTTTAAAATATTCGTAACACCAGAAACAGCAAATGACCGCCCCCATTTAATGTAAGATGAGATTTTGTCGTTTATTTCAAAATGTTCTGAATCCAAATACTTTAACATTCACCTATTTTAGCCCCGATTAAAATAATAATCAATTATTCATATGAAGATTTTCACCTTATAAATGGTTATACTGTTGACTATACGAATATAATTATAATGAGGGAACATCTATGAAAAAATTATTAAACATCGCAACCTTAATCACACTCGGTGCTCTTAGTTCAAATATAGCACTTGCTGACGGAATGGTATTCGACCCAGTTGACTACCCTGCTCCACCAAAAACAACCCCAAGCATTGAAAAAGCATCAACAAAAGCAGTTCCTGCAAAAAATGCTGCTGCTAAAACAACAAACTTGACAGAAACCGTCACAAAAGAAAATGACAACTTGCAAAATGCTATGTTCCAAATAGATAGTGCTCAAGTTGAAATAAGAAATACACTTTTGGAATACAAATCAAAATACACCGATGTTGACAATCAATATAAATTAATTAAAGAAGAAAGAAAAGTCTTGAATAAACAAGTTAAAGCCATCGAGAAAAAAATTAAAGACCTGGATAAAACAAAAGAAAAAATCAGAAAAAATATGATTTAGTCCTAAATCAAAGCGTTGAAAACGTTAATTTCTATACGATACAACACTAATAAAGAAGCCCCTCAAAAGGCTTCTTTTTCTTTATATGTTCAACAACTTTTTAATTTCCGAAACATCAAGCGTGTTTAACTTGTTTTTGAAGCTGGCGACATTGCTCAATTCTTCTTTTAAAGAAGAATAAAAGGTGTTTTCTCTTATTTTTGACGCATTGACAGACTCTTTAAATGCAATATTATAAACAGTTTCATCCTCCAATTTCTTAACCGAAATAATCCCCGAGTCAGCTAATAGCGAAACTGCAAGCTCAACAGAGTTTATCGAAACGTTTATATATTTTGCGACATCAAAAACGTCAAATTTCCCGTTTTTATTTTTGCAAGAATATCGAGCCATGCCTGATACAAGCTTTATAAATTCATCTATGGAAGGTGTTTTAGAGTCAAAATTCATCAAATGAATTAAAGAAGGCGAAGATTTTGAGATAATTTTTTCAAACACATCTTTAGACGGAGGGCAATCAAAAAACATAATTTGAGCAGCGTCATCAGGGGCGGATTTTCTGTCAAAGATGCAATATGATTGATTTTCAATGCCTGAAACAAAATCTTTTGCTCTTTTTGACTCGATAAAAAGAGCAGTTTTTTCTTTAGAAGACCTTATATAATCACAGATTTGAGAGAACATATCTGTTTTTTTTCGAGAATCAATTATGTCGCAGTCTTTTGCAGAACACAAAGCATTTTCTTGTAAAAAATCAGAATGGACATCAGATAAATCCAACTGAACCGAAACATTTCCGTTAAAAGAATTTATTTTAGGCGAAAAAGCAATATCCAGTGGCGAGCCTAAAGGCAGAGAAAATGATGGTACATTCCACTTTACACACTCTAACATGGTACCGTTTGATGATTTTACAAAAAGTTTCAGATGATTTTGATTTTGTCCCATCATTTTGAAACTGTTTACCGATAGATTTCTCAATGCAAAAACAGGAGCAGGATTCATCGCCCCAAATGGTTGCAAAGCATTGATTTCAGCGACCAAATCTATAGACAAAGACTCCGGAGTAAGCTCAAAATCAATATCAATTATAGGGGTCAAATCAACATTTAGAGTAGCCTCAACGATTGTTGAATTAAGCTCCGTTCTAAAATTTTCAAAAGAAATTGTATTTTCATCAAAACTGAAACCTGCAGCTAAAGAGTGCCCCCCAAAACCTATAAATAAATCCGAATGAACAGACAATACCTCAAAGACATTCACCTGCGGAATACTTCTGCAAGAGCACCTGATAACACTATTTTCCTCTTTATCCTTAGTCATCATAAAAACAGGAACATTGAATTTTTCGACCAGTTTTGACGCAACAATACCGATAACACCAATGTGCCAACCGTTTTTAAAAAGAGCAATAGAGCTTTTATACAGTTGAGGCTCAGAGTTAATCATATCAAGTGCCTCAAGGTAAATATCATCGCATAATTGTTGACGCTCAGCGTTTAATGTATTCAAAACCTCGACACATTTTTCAACTTCAGACTCATTTTCTGAAGTTAAAAGCCTAAATGCGACATCTGCAGTATCTAACCTGCCTGCAGCGTTAATTCTGGGAGCTACCGTAAACGCTATTGTCTCAGAATTAATATTATCAAAATTTTGTACACCTGCAGTCTTTAAAAGCTTAGTCAAGCCGTAATTTCGCTCGTTTTTTATGAGCATGAGCCCCATTTCGACAAAACATCTGTTTTCACCTAAAAGAGGAACAACATCAGCAATAGTACCTAAAGCGACAAGCGGCAACAAATCATTAAAAGCCTCAACCTTGTCAAACTCTTGCAAAACAGCAACTGCAAGCTTGAATGCGACCCCGACACCTGCCAGATAATTCAGATTTTCAATTTCCTCAAGAGTCAAATCCTCAGACAAAGCACCTTGAGCCTTAGGGTTTAATATTGCATACGCAGGAGGAAGCTCCTCGGGTGCCTCATGGTGGTCTGTCACAATAACATCTGTTTTAAACCCGTTTGCAAATTTTATCTCTTGAATATTTGAAACGGCACAATCCACGGTAATAATAAGCTTTGCCTTGTTTTTAGAAATTATATTTACTAAAGCTTTTGTGTTGAGCCCGTGACTTTCAGTTTCTCGATTTGGTATATAATAACTTACATTTGCCCCTACTGTTTTTAAAGTTTTAAACAAAACAGAAGTCGAGGTTATGCCGTCAGCGTCAAAGTCACCGTAGATTGTAATGTTTTCGCCCGCAGCAACGGCTATTTTTATTCGGTCTACAGCCTTTTGCATATCAGAAAAAACATCTGGCGGAGTAATTTTCATTTTCAAAGGATTAAGAAAATCAACAGCTTTAGAAGCATTATCAATACCTCGATTCACCAACAACCGAGCGACAATGTCACTTTTCGCTACGTTTAAAACATCATTAGGGACTTTTTTAAGTCCCTTGATTTTCCAAATTCTTTTCAATTATTCTCCCGCAAATTATGGTTTAAATATCTTCAAGCTCGTCATCGGCTTCATTTTCGAAATCTTTATCTTCTTTAATTTTATCGATAACGATTTTAGCCATTTCTTTAGCGATGATATGTTGAGTTTCAGAAGGACAATTTTCGAGCATATTAATAGCTGTTCTCAAAGTTTTGTCGATATCATACCATCTGCCACCTCTATCAGGAATACCTTCATCGACCGCTTCGATAATTTCTTCAACATCAGAATATTCGCTGTAAGACAAATTGTGCTCAACAATAATTTTGATAAGGTTTAAAGCAACTTTAATTTGAGTTTCATCATCTGATTCTTCAAGAGTTTTCATAGAACGAGATAAGATAGGATCTTTGTCATACCATCTGCGTGCGTTTTCGCTGTATTCGTCGCGCATAATTTTCTCCCTTTTTAGCCTTGTTTAAAACTGACCCCGAAGCCTGCTCTCGGATAACGCCAGTCTATACATTTTTTTTCGCAAGCTATTCTGCAAGCACCGCACTCCAGACAATTTTCATATCTTACAAGGAGTGTTTTATCCTCAGCTCTCCAAGCATAAACATTTGCGGGGCAAACATAAGTGCACGCTTTACTTTTGCATTTGATACATTTTTCCTGATTAGGATTCAAATGACATTGCGTATCACAAGTATATTTTACACTAAACAATTTGTCATCTATATTTGAATTTAATTTAATATCATCAGCCATTATTTAAGCACCCCGATTCCCATTTTCAGTGCGTCACAAGCATCTTTAAAGAGATCAGAAATTTTTCGATTTTTAATAAAATTCTTAATAAATCTTCTAAAATTTTCTTTTTTAGGCATGCTGTCGACATTAGTAAAAGTGTGGAAGAAAGCATTTATTTGTTCAGGATAATATCCCAAGAAAGACTTTGAGTTGGAGTGGACAATGCCAATAATATCCTTATAAGACTTCAAATCTTTCATGATAAAACTTGAATCCAATTTTTCCTGATAAAGAGCCAACATATTTTCAGAAAAATCATGAGCCTCAAGAGCCTCAATTGCGGTTTCAGCAGCTAATTTTCCACTGACAAGAGCAAGATTTGTACCTTCCCAATGGACATTGTTTACGAGCATGCCGGCGTCACCGGCAACCATCAAACCGTCAGTGTATAGCTTTGGAATAGAGTTGTAGCCACCTTCGGGGATTAAATGAGCAGAATACTCAAGCAACTCACCACCTTTAATAAAAGGTTCAATAGCAGGGTGGAGCTTTAGCTCGTTCAAAAGGTCGTATGGCTTCAACTTGCGTTTTTTGAGCTCATCTAAAGTAACACCTAAACCGATGACAACCGATTCTTTGTTTGTGTAGAGATATCCCAAGCCGAGCATGCCTGAGAGGGGTCCTCCTATAAGCTCAGAAACAGAGCCCGTATCAGAATCGAGATTAAATCTTTCTTCGAGGATATTTTTAGGCAATTTAATAACTTCTTTAATTCCGAGAGCGACGGCATTGTCTTTGATATCGCTTCTTAGACCTGCTTTTTTTGCCAAAAGTGAATTGACACCATCAGCGAGAATAACTATATCAGAATAAAAGCTTTCCAAATCAGTTTTAACTCCAATAACTCGTCCTGAGCGTTTTATCAAATCCCGAACAACAGTTCTCGGAGCGAAGTAGGCACCTGCTTTTTTGGCTTCATTTATGCACCACCTGTCCCATTTAGCACGAATCACCGTAAAACTGTTGTAAGCGTCTTGTTCTTTGTGCTTATAGCTTATGGTAGTAGCGTCTGAGCCTGACATAACAACATATTTATGCTCGACATTATTTCTTTCAACGGGGGCTGTTTCCCAAAAGTTCGGAAAAATTTCAGCAGTAGGTCTGGCATAAATAGCTCCACCGAACATATTTTTGCTACCTGCAAAATCCCCACGTTCAATTATCACGACTTTTTTACCGGCACGAGCGAGAGTAATCCCTGCACTGACGCCTGCAGGACCTGCCCCTACGACTATTACATCTACTTTATTTTCGTTCATCAAATCACCCTGTCTAACGAAATAATTATACAATTATAACTACATTTTAGGCAAGCGAAAAATGAATAATAAAACAACAAATTTTTGACTATAAAATCAGCTAAAATTGATATTTATTTTCAACACGGCTTATGTAAGAGTCAAAATCTTTTTCATCAAGGATATAACACCACTCGCCGACACCGTTTTTGTGATGTTTTTTGAACCCGATTTTATCATAAAATTTATCATTTATAGAAGTAAGAGCAACGGCACTTTTCCCTTGTTCTTTGGCAACTTTTACCGCCCCATAAATAGCTAGCTCACCTGCACCTTTCATAGCCGGCGGTTTTGTTCCCAAATATTGAGGAGCAGCTTGCAAAAATGATATGTTCAGAGCATCTGGGAATTGGGTATATTGAGGTGACGCTGTCTGCATTAAAGACATAACTTTTTTTTGAAAAGGAAGATTTTCGTCTTTTAATTCAATTGCATAATAATCTACAAAATCTCTTTTTTGTATAAAATTGTTAATCAACGCACCGCTTAAATCCAAATAGCCCCAAACAGATTCATGCATTTTTGTCATATTTTCAAAATCTTCAGGATTATCAATTTTTAATTGAGAAAATGAAGCTTCCTGAGGTGCATAAATTCCTCGTTTTCCATTTAAACCGACTAATTTTTTCAATTTGACATCATATAACGGAGTGCTTGTGAAAGAAACAGATTTTGCACTTTTCAAAGCAAAACCACAGCCGAAAGAGCCTTTGATTTTTTGGGCTGAATAATCGTTATATTCACGCTTTACAATTGAATCTGTAGCTGTTACAGGCTTTTGTAAAGTATAATTATTGCGGCGTGATAAATTTGGCAGTAGATTTACTCTCATACTCTTGAGTAAAAATCAAACAAAATATTTTTTGCTAATTCAATTTATATTTTTTAGCAATCTTGTCTAAAAACTCGTCAAATTTTTCAGCAGGAAGCTCGTACCAACCACCGGCACCGTCTTCGTATGTTTCAACAGCAGAAAAGCCCATCTTGTTGTAAAAAGAATTATTTGTAGAAAGTAGCCCCACTTTGCTAAACCCATGCTCTTTCGCCTGACGAACAGCACCATAAAGTGACATTTCGCCTGAGCCTTTTATTGATGTAGTTTCAGCCTTGTTTGCGATTTTCGGAGAAGCTTGCAACAATTTAACTTCAAACAAATCCCTATCTTTTGTTTTCTTAGGATTTGTAGTTTCAATAAGGCAAGTAATCCTATCTTGCAATTCTTTTACAGCATCTTTTAGTTCAGTAACGAAGTAAGATTTATCTTCTTTTCGTTTTATGAAGTTATCGGCAAAACAATCCGCATAATCAGTTTTCCCAAGCCTTTTCCATATATCTTGAACGTTGAGCATTGCCCACTCATCGCCCTCATTTTTTATAATAAGTTCTGAAAAATTGGCAGGTATAAGCTTCTGAACACCATCAACTACTTGACGCAAATTAACATCATAAATCGGGTTTGCACCGAACGAAACTGATGACTTAGCCGTTTTTGCAGGCAAAATCCCATACGCACCTTGCAAAAGTTTAGACGAAATCTCACTTGTCTTTATTGCACCACTATCTTGTGGAGCTAATGGCTGAGCAGCAAGTGCTTCTTTTTGATTATTTAATGTTTTTTCTTGTACCAAAGGAACTGCTGAAATTTTCATACTGTATTTAAAAATATATTTGTGACAAAATTGCCTTGAAAAGAGGTCTAATATGAAATTTGAAACAATGAGAAACATTTTGTTGAGTGCAATTTTATCCCTAATCTCAATAAATCAAGCACTGGCAGTCAATATTGTCTACCCGAAAGAAATTCAGACCTCTGTTGATGCAAATTCAACATTTTTTATCGGCTCTGCAACGCCCACTTCAAAAGTTTATATTAATGATGAAGAAATAAAAGTCTGGCAAGACGGCTCATTTGTCCACGTAGTTCCTCTAAAACTAGGCGAAAACCTGTTTAAAATAAAAGAAATAAGCGAAACAACCACTGATGAAAAATTCTATATGGTAATAAAAAAACCACGAGATATTTATTCAATTGAAACTCAAGACTACCAACCATTTGCGGCAGGTGAATATTTAACGGCAAAAACGATAAAAGACAATGTTCCACTCCGAAATGCACCCAATAGCGATGGTTTTAGACTTACTCATCTTTCAAAAGATACTGTTTTGTTTTTAGAAGGGAAGCAAGCAAATTATTATAAAGTCGGAATGGGTAACGGTGAAGTATTTTGGATTGACGAAAACCTTGTTTCGATAGAAAACTCAACTGTAGAACGACCAATGGCAAATATTTGTGAAACAACATTTTCAGCAGATAAAAATTACAACTACCTAAAAATCACCCCCACAATTCAAGTCCCCTATAAAATCACAGAAAGGGGGGCAAATATTGACTTGACGTTATACGGAATTAAATCAACTTTTGATTTGGCACCTAAAATCAATACCCAAAACTTTTTCCCTCAAGTAAAAATAACAGCCTACGACGCAAACAACGTAAAAATAACATTCCCGTCAACACAACGACTCTGGGGATATGATTGCAAATATATCGACGGAAGCCTTGTTTTTCAACAAAGGAAGGCCCCTTGCGTAAACCCGAATTGCCCGCTACTAGGAATTACAATAGCACTTGATGCAGGTCACGGAGGCAAAGAGCCGGGCTCTATAGGACCTACGGGTGCTAAAGAAAAAGACATAAATCTTGATATCGCAAAAAAATTGAACGAAGAGCTCACAAAAGCTGGTGCAAATGTTGTAATGACAAGGGATACAGACAAATATGTCGATTTATATGAAAGAGTAAAAATCGCACAAGAGAATAATGCCCTAATGTCAATAAGCATACACGCTAACGCCCTAGCCGACGGAGGCAATCCTTACGTAAAACACGGAACAGGAGTTTACTATTTTAATCCCGAATCGATGAATTTAGCACAAACGGTTAAAATGAAAATGATAACAGAACTCGGGACAAATGATGACGGTCTTTTCCGCTCAAGCCTTGTGCTTACACGTCCTACAAACCCGCTTTCAATCCTTATTGAAACAGCATATATGATTCATCCGGAGGAATATCAGCTTCTTTTAGATGAAAATTTCCGCCGCAAAGCAGCCTTGGCTATAAAAGACGGGCTAATTGAATATTTGTTAAAACCCTAACCTCTATAATATTTAGAAATATCTTCAAAATATTTTTCAAGAGCCATATAACCGTTATAAACCTCATTAGTCAAGGCTGTATAGCGAGTAGCTACTAAGAATTTTAATTCTTTAGCTCTTACTTGAATTATTTCATCAGCATCAATTCTCAAATCAACATCCAAGGATAATGACCATTTTTTAAGGAAAGATAATTCTTCATTAATCTGTTTGATTGTCGAAAATTCAAGAGGATTAAAATCATATTTAGCTAGTAAAGACTGTTCTTTGTTATTTATTCTTGATTGAACAACAGGGAATCCATAGACTTTTTTGATTATCATATAATTGTCTGCAACACGCCTGTGAGAAGAAGGAACGCCGCCCCTTGCAAGCATAGCAGAAGTACTTAATGTACTAAAACTGTCACTATCATCAGAAAGTGAGCAAATATCTGTAGTTTCTGTATATAGCCTGTCTACGGGTATCTTTATCTCGTTAATTGTCCTAATCTCCATAAAATCTTGACCTTATAAGTATAAGTCTATGATATATTCTAAATTTCCATTTGTCATGGATTTTTGAACTTTTATTAAGTTTTATAATTAAAAAAAACACAACGCTAAAATCATTTTTGATTTATAATACTGATATGTTTAAATTTGATGTAATAGTAGTAGGTGCAGGTCACGCAGGATGTGAAGCGGCAATAAGTGCAGCAAGACTCGGTGCAAAAGTCCTTCTTGCGACGTTGAATATTGACAATATTGCCCTTATGCCATGTAACCCTGCCATCGGTGGTCCAGCAAAATCTTGCCTTGTCCGTGAAATAGACGCCCTAGGCGGAGTTATGGGGATTTGTACCGACGCTACATACGTGCAACTCAAAATGTTAAACTCCTCTAAAGGACCTGCTGTTCGAGCTCTAAGAGCACAATCGGATAAAAAAGAATATATGGCATATATGCGTCATATACTTGAATCAGAAGAAAATATATCGCTTAAACAATGCACTATGTCAGAACTTTTGACTGAAAACGGTATAGTTAAAGGCTTAAAAGACGAATTCGGACTTAAATATTTTGCACCTGCAATTATTTTGACAACAGGTACTTCGCTTGAAGGAAAAATTTGGATAGGATTAAAATCACTCGAATTCGGAAGACTTGGAGAAGCTAGTGCGAAGGGGCTTTCAGGCTCATTGAAAAAACACGGACTAACGATTTCAAAGTTAAAAACCGGCACTCCTGCAAGAGTTGACGGAAGAACCTTGGATTATTCAAAAATGCAAGAACAACCTGGCGACAAAGACCCGACTTTCTTTTCTTTTGAACCTAACCGACCGATTAGAGAACAACACCCTTGTTTTTTAACTCGCACGACCGATAAAACCCACGAAATAATCAGAGCAAATCTTGACCGTTCTCCTATGTATTCAGGAATGATTCACGGAAGAGGTCCAAGATACTGCCCGTCTATTGAAGATAAAGTTGTGAGATTTGCCCACAACCCCTCACACCATATTTTTATTGAACCGGAAGGGCTACATACTTACGAAATGTATGTTGGCGGATTTTCTACAAGTTTACCTGCCGAAGTTCAAATTGATATGCTGAAATCTTTACCAGGATTAGAAAATGTCCATATAATAAAACCTGCTTACGCTGTTGAATACGACTATGTTCCTGCCGTTCAACTGGAGCATTCTTTGATGACAAAAAATATCAAAGGACTATTTTGTGCCGGTCAAATTAACGGAACAAGCGGTTACGAAGAAGCTGCCGCACAAGGTCTGATTGCAGGGATTAACGCTGTTCAATACTTGAATAAAAAAGAACTTCTAACTCTATCTAGAAGTTCCTCCTACATCGGAACTTTAATTGACGACCTCGTTACCAAAGATATTGATGAACCCTACAGAATGTTGACTTCTCGCTCTGAATATCGATTAATTTTAAGGCAGGATAACGCAGACGAAAGGCTTACCGAAATAGGTTACGAAGTAGGTCTGATAAGTGATGAACGCTTTGAAAGATTTAAACAAAAACAAAAAATGATTGCTGACGAAATCGAAAGAATGAAAACAGATAAAGTTTCTGCTACCGCTGAAACCAATCAAATTTTAGAAAAATACGGTGAAAAGTTGGAGCGTGGTTCCAAATTAATCGAGTTAATAAAACGCCCGAATATCAATTATAAAATTTTACAAGAATTGAGCTCAAAAACCAAAGAACTTAATCTTCCGAGAGATGTTTATGAACAAATTGAGGTAAAAATAAAATATGACGGCTATATAAAACGACAACTCGACCAAGTCCAAATGGCCGGAAAGCTTGATAACATACACATTCCGGCATCGATTGATTATAATGAAATCAGCCACATTTCAATAGAAACAAGAGAAAAACTCTCAAAAATCCGCCCTGCAACTATCGGGCAAGCTGCCAGAATCGGGGGCGTAAAACCTGCTGATATTTCAGTTTTAATGGTTATTATAGAATCTCACGGCACAAAAGCTCGTGGCTAAAAGTTGCAATACATTTCAAGACAATGTTTTATAAAACTTGTAGAACAATTCAATATTTGTTAATTCCTCTTTAATTGCAAAAATAAGCTCTTTTTTCATTTTCTCCATACTTTTCAAATTGCTTGCATCTGTATCAAGTACTTTGAGCAATTTTGAGAGAGTTTGACTGCTTTAAGTATTATCCTAGGGGAAATAAAATGAACTATTATAATAGCTCGCCGATATGGCTTAAACACTTCACCCATACTAATTTTTTCAAAATCTTGTAAAATAACAATGCACAATTGTTTCAAATTCATTCGGGAGAAATTATGAGGGTATTTTTGAGCATATTAATATCTTTTTGTATGAGCCTCACTGCTTTTGCAGGCACAGTAGCTGGCGGGGTTACAAAGCAAACCCAAAATCAAATTAAAAGCGGAAATCAAGTAATCGACGCAACTAGCGGGCAAGCCATTCCTTACGCTGTCGTTACCATTCCTCAAAAAAATTACAAAACAAAAACAAACGACGAAGGAAAATTCAAGCTCGGTACAAAAATCAACGCTCCGACAATAATGTCTGTCCAAAAAGACGGCTACAAACCTTTTTCTCTAACCTTAGATGAAAAATCAACAGGAAAACCGCTCGTTGTAGGAATAGAAAAAAGTAACCCTAAAGATATCATAATCGAGACTGATATGATTCACTTAGGAGATGATAGTTTTTCCGCTAATTCAGCAAACGCAGGAGATTTTGCAGTCCATTCAATTGGACCGTTTTACTCTAAAAGCTTCAACATAAAGCAAATGACTTTTGACGAAAACGCCTACATAGTTTTAGGTTCTGTAATAGGAATAGATACAATTATGGCTCAAGAAATCGGGCAATCGCACGTCACAACAGCTTATGCAAATCCCCCACAAGTATATTGCAACGGAAACAAAATTGCCGAAATAAAAATAAACGGCGACGGGCAGCAAATCAAAATTCCAAAATCCGTTATAAATCAAGGCAATTCAAACGACATAACAATAAAAGCAGGGAAAAACATGATGCAAACTGCTTACGTCGATTATGACGATATTGAATTTACGAACATAATTATTGAAATAAAATAATTCTATTCATTTTTAGTGCGGAAACAAAACAAAGAAAATCACTGAAAATACAGCAAAAATCCAAGTTGCAGCATTGGTTTCTTTATACCTACCCGAAAAAACTTTTACCAAAGGATAAAGAATAAAACCAGCCGCCATTCCTATTCCGATGTTATAAGAAAAAGTCATAACAGCTACTGCAAAAATTGCAGGCATATACTCTGTTACATCATCAAAATTTAAATTTGCAACCACTGATACCATCATCAACCCAACTATTAAAATAGCTGGACCATACGCAAAAGCAGGAATCATTGCAAACAAAGGTGCAAAAAACAATCCTGATAAGAACAAAATACCTGCGACAATTGCTGTCAATCCGCTTTTTCCACCATCAGCAATTCCTGTTGCGGATTCAATATAAGCTCCACTCGTAATAGAGCCGAGAAAGCTTGAAAGCATTGTTGTTATTGAATCACAAACCATCGGACGTTCAATTTGAGGCAATTTCCCTTCTTTATCAAGCAAATTAGCTTTGTAGCACAAACCAATCAAACAGCCTGTCGTATCTAAAAACACAAGTAAAAAAACAATAAAAAACACAGGTAAAAATTTCAACTGAAAAACAGACATTATATCAAGTTGCCCCAATGTTGGAATCAAACTCGGAGGCATAGACATTATTTTTGATGGCAATTGGACTTCGCCCAACATAATCCCGACAGCCGTAGATGCAAGAATTCCAATAAGGATAGCACCTTTAATCCTGCGAGCTAATAGCACTAATATCAAGGTAAAAGTCAACAACGCCAAAATAACGGTCTTTGAATGAAAATCACCGACACTTAGCGGAATTGAATCTGTTGTGAATTTTATAATCCCCGTTTCGCTTAGCCCGACAAGCAACAAAAATAATCCGAGCCCCGTTGTAAACGTAATTTTCATAGTTTCCGGCATTGAATTCACAAGCCAAGGTCTTACCTTTAACAAAGTTAAAATAAAAAATATCAAACCACTTACAAATATAGCCCCTAAAGCAGCCTGCCACGTAAACCCGAGAGCCAAAACTACTGTATAAGAAAAGAATGCCGTTTCACCAATATAAGGAGCCACCGCAAAAGGTCTGTTGGCGACAAGCCCCATCAAAACAGAGCCGAAGAACGCCACCAAAATAGTAGCAGCAAGTGTAGCTGAAAACGGAATTCCCGAAACAGAAAGAACCTTTGGTACAACAATAAAAACGTAAGCCATCGTAAAAAATGTTGTTAATCCGCCTAATATCTCGGTTTTAACGTCTGTTCCGAGTTCTTTTAATTTAAAGAATTTTTCCATCATTCACCTTTTATTTTACTAATTCATCTAACTGTTTTTTGAGTCTTTTTGTCATTATTTCTTTTGTCTTCTTGGAGCCATTAAAAACGGGTTCCAAATGTTCTGCAAGTATATCATCAATACGTTGATAATTCTCATTTGTAGGGGTAGGTTTTGCGTTATTTAACATATCAACAAATATTTTAGAATTTTTCGGCTTTAAATCAGTAGACATAAACACCTCTGAATAGGCTACATCCTTGCGTGCAGGGATAATCAACCCAGACTTTGTAAATTTTTCTATTGAATTTTTGGAAGCCAAAAATTTAACAAAAGCAGTAGCCTCTTTTTTATGTTTAGAATTTCTTGAAACAGCCCACCCCGAAGCATCTACATAAAGCTTATTAGCACGGTTGTGAGGAAACTCCACAACGTCCCAATCAAACTTAATCATCTCTCTAAATTTCGGAACCATCCATCTTCCTGAAAGATACATAGCGATTTCGCCGTTCATAAACATTTGGGCACTTGTTTTACTCGCTTTTTGAGATTTTGTGGGAATGTAGTGATATTTATTTATGAAATCTGAGTAATATTCAAGAGCGGTAATTGTTTTTTGAGAGGTAAAAATCTCTTCTTTTTTATCATCAGAAAGAACACCGCCGCCCAATGCTGCCGCATAATAAAGCCAAAACAAGGACATATCTTCATAATTTAATGAATAATAACCTTTTTGTTTTAATTGTGAGGAGATTTTAGCTAAGTCGACCATATTCATTGAAGATTTTGGGTATGGAAGATTAGCTTTATCAAAAATGTCTTTATTATAAAAAAGAACTAAATTTGAAACATCTCTCGGTACGGCATAAAGCTCACCGCCATAAGAAAAGTCATCTACTGAAACCTTAAAATAATCAGATTTGTCAATCAAATTAGAAACATCATCAAAAAGCCCCGCCTTGATATAAATAGGAGAATAAATATTGTTTATAAAAATGACATCAGGAGCAAGATTTGAAGCAAAAAGCAGATGCAGTTTTTGAAAATAATTTTGCGGAATATGCAAAAAATCAATTTTAATATGAGGATTTTCAGCCTCAAAGTCTGTTATCAAGTCATTAATAACAGCAACTTCGCTTTGAGAGCCCCAGCTTGAAAACTGAATAACAGTCTTTTGCGAAGATTGCACTTTATCACAACCTGTTAAAACAAAAGAAAAACATAAAATAATTGATATTAATATTTTTTTTAACATTTAATTAAAACTCTGTAATCACGTGCATTTCAGTCTTAGACAAAGATACCAGTGCTTTATAATTTCCAAGTCTGATTATAAAGCCTGCTTTCGTTTTACTTCTTTCGTGAAGCCTCACTTGAAGCTTCTTATTATACAAATGTTCAAATTGTTTTAATACAAAAATATTTTCGCCGATATGCCCAATCAAAGAATATTGGTCTTGATATTGAATCAAATAGAAGCCTTTATCCTTTGCTACATCAACATTTTCAAGGAGCATTGGTTCATTAGGGTCTGCTTCAATTATTTCGAATTCTTCATCAGACTCATCCAACATATATTTTGCCGTTTTATTTTCTTTTATAGGTGGGTTTTTAGCATTATTGTCGAGTTCTTCAGGCAATTGCACTGAATCATTTTCAACAATCGACTGCACTCCGATAGGAGAAATTATTGGAGAATTCGCCATAGGTTCTTGCATTTTGGGCTTTGCAATTATCGGCTCTTCTTGCTCAACGCTTGGAAAAAGAGCATCCAATTGAGCATCGAACTCACTTTTAGATTGTTTTTCTTGTGAAATTTTTTCTTCCGAAATAACAGATGAAACTTTCTTTTTCACTTTTTTTTCGGGATTTGCAAGTTGTTTTTTTATTTTCAACTTTTTATAAATTGCTCTCAATGCCACCATAAAAATAAACAACAACAATGAAATTTTCATAATCACATCAAGATAATCAGAGCCCACTTTATTTTTACCGACTTTATCAAGATTTTCAGCCCCACCTTGGTTTTGCACAACTTCATTTTCTTTGCTGCTATCATTACCTTCAATCGCCACAATATTTTCAGGTTTGACACTTTCAGGGTGAGAACTTAGCTTAATATCAGACTTTAACTCAATTCTAACAGGTTTTTTTGAATGAATTCCTACAGATAAATAGCCGTTATTGATATCTTTATCCAAATATTCATGCTTTGATACCTTCACCGAAACATCATCTTTTTTTCCCTCATAGATAATATTTACAGGCAAATCATTCAATCTCGTTTGAGGCAAAGTAACTTCATAATCAAATGCAGACTTTTTCTGCAAGCTCAAAAGTTCCTTATAATCATCGACAAAAAGTAAATTCACAACACAAACATTGTTCTGCAATGGTTTGACATTTATTTCCCTCAACGTATTTTTATATACAGAATCAGCCGCAAAAGCCTTTAGAGCCAATGCAAAAACCATTACTATGAACAAAATTAATATATTTTTTTTCATCGATTACTGCTTTATATTCTTCTTCATTTTATCATCTAAATATTTTTTTGAAATTATATAAACGGAGTAGAGATACTCAAATATTAAGATTAAGAAACATGACTTTAAAGTTTTTTTTGTTTATATTACAATTCTAATGTAGCTTCGCCAGTACGATAGGTAATGAGCAAGGTCTTTTAAAAGCAGTATGTTTTACGAAACATCTCCCTCAACACTTAGTCTCGCAAGAGATGGGAAAGCCAAGCCACACGTTTAGAAAACAAAAGGAGAAGAAAGATGCCAGTAGCATCAATGATTGAATTACTCGACGCAGGTGTACACTTTGGTCACCAAACACAACGTTGGAACCCTAAAATGAAACCATATATCTATGGTGCAAGAAACGGGATTTATGTTTTAGATTTAAGAAAAACAACTGCTAAACTTGATGAAGCTTACGCTATTGTTAGAGAATATGCCGCTAAAGGTAAAAACGTACTTTTCGTAGGTACTAAAAAACAAGCCGCTGAAGTAGTTGCAGAAGAAGCTCTCAGAGCTAACTCTTACTACATCAACAGAAGATGGCTCGGCGGTATGCTTACAAACTTTGAAACCATTAGAGGCAGAGTAAACAAACTTAGAGAAATGGAAAGCTTCATTGAATCAGGTCACACTGAAAGACTTCCTAAAAAAGAAGTTGCCCAAATGAGCAGAAAATTAGCTAAATTAACTAAGACTCTAGGCGGTATTAAAGAAATGCGTGGAATGCCTGATCTTCTATTCGTTGTCGACCAAAAGAAAGAAGATATCGCTATTGCTGAAGCTAACAAACTTGGTATCCCTGTTATTTGTTTAGCTGATACAAATGCTAACCCTGATGGCATCGATTACATCATTCCTGGTAATGATGACGCTATCCGTTCTATCAAATTAATTACTTCAAAATTGGCTGACGCCGTTCTTGAAGGTAAACAATTAAGAGAAAATAAAGCTAATCAAAACGCTAAAGTTGAAGCTGTTAAAGCTGAAGATGCAGGCGTTGCCGAAGAAACTAATGAAGAAAAAACAACTACTCAAGAAGTAGCTGCTGAATAGTTTATTTTTTTAATTTACACTTAAATATTTACATGAGATTTTCACACCGTGGAAATCTCATGTCCACAATAAGAAAGGATATTTTGATGAGTATAACAGCTGGACAAGTTAAAGAATTGAGAGAAAAAACAGGTGCCGGCATCATGGATGCTAAAAAAGCCTTGGTTGAAACCGATGGTGATATGGAAAAAGCAGTAGAAATCCTTAGACAAAAAGGTGTAGCTTCTGCAGACAAAAAAATGTCAAGAATTGCTGCTGAAGGCGTTATCGCTTCTGCAATCGTCGACAATGTAGGTGCTATGCTTGAAATCAACTGCGAAACTGACTTCGTTGCTAAAAATGAAGAATTTAAACAATTAGCTAACGACATAGCAAAATTGGTCGTTACTGCTAATCCTGCTGATATCGACGCTTTGAGCGAAGTTCAAACCGCTGAAGGTATGAGCGTTGCAGAATTAATTAAAGAAAAAATCGCAAAAATCGGCGAAAAAATCACTTTGAGAAGATTTGTAAGATACGAAGGAAACATAGGAACATATATCCATAACGGCAAAATCGGTGTGCTTTTGAACACATCTGCTCCCGATGAAGCTCTTGAAAAAGATATCTGCTTACATATAGCAAGCTCCGCTCCTGAATTCGTTTCAAGAGCTCAAATTCCTCAAGATGTTATCGACGAAGAAACAAGAATAGAAATGGGTAAAGAAGACTTAGCTAAAAAACCTGAACAAATCAGAGCTAAAATCGTTGAAGGACGTGTAAACAAACTTATGTCTCACAAATGTCTTCTTGAACAACCATTCGTTAAAAATCCTGACGAAACTATCGCTGACTTGGTAAACGGCAAATTTGAAATCTCTGCTTTCACTCGCTGGAACCTTGGCGAAGGTCTTGAAAAAAGAAACGATAATTTCGCTGAAGAAGTTATGAATCAAGTTAAAGGCTAATTTTAACTTTATTTGATTTATATTTTAAACTCTACAAAAGGTGGCTTTTTAAGTCGCCTTTTTGTTTTAATATGTTATAATCGGGGTATGAAAATTTCCTTTACATTTTTGTTTTTATTAATCCTCTGTGCTTTTGCACTTGGACTTTTGCTTCGCAAATATTTAATTTTAAGAAGAAAAAATAATATTGTCCAAAAGGATTTTCAAAAACTTACCCATACATTGCAAAAAGTACGGTATGGTCAACTTGCATTAAAGTCAAAAGATTTGTCGAATAAGCCGCTACAAAAATCCGTAAATCGTTTGATTGAAACTTTATTTGACAGAGAAGCTATGATTTTAGAATATCAAAAAAGTCTTTCTGAAAAGAACAACTCGCTTGAAAAAATGATAGAGCTAGAAAAAGAATCTCAAAAATTTAAAGAAGATTTTATCGCAACTTTGACTCACGATTTAAAAACACCAATTATAGCTGAACTTAACTCTCTCGAAATTCTTTTGTCTGAACGACTTGGACCATTGAATGAAAAACAAAAACATGCCTTATCCCTTATGAAAAGCTCCAACGAAGAACTTATCGAAATGTCTGAGATATTGCTAGAAACATACAAACTACAACAAACAGCACTTGTTTTAAAAAAACAAAAGTCGCAAATTGTCGACTTTATTGAAAATATAATTGAAGAAATGCAACCTATTGCTATAAATAACGGAATGAACATAATCTTTGATACCGACTTTGACGAAGAAATCAACATCGATAGATTTCAACTAAAACGAGCAGTCAAGAATTTGCTTTTGAACGCAATTTCTTTTAGCCAAAAAGGCTCCGTTATTCAAGTAAAATTAATAAATTCTGATGATAAAATATCAATAAATATAACAAATCAAGGAGAAAGTATCTCTAAAGAAGATTTAGAGATGATTTTCAAAAAATATTATTCAGGTGCAAAAAAATACCGCAAACTCGGGACCGGATTGGGACTCTACCTAGCAAATCAAATTGCGATTGCACATAAAGGTGCCATCGACGTAATTAGTGCCGATGGCGAAACAACCTTTACTGTAATGTTGCCGAAATCTTAAATATTACCTGTAGAGCTGTTTTTATCATCTTCAAGCTGTTTGATATCAACATTTTCTTCAGTTTCTTCAGTATATTTATAAGGCGTGTCAATATTGATATTAACATCGACATCAACCATTTCGATTTCGTCTTTTTTGTATTCTTTGATTTTTCCGTCTTCAAGTTTAACAGACAATTTGTCATTTAAAATTTGAAGCGAACAAACGCACCCGACCCCATCAGGAGTCATAACACCAGAGCCAACAGGACACATTTTTTTAGCAGCTTCAATGTAATTCGGATATTCGTAGTTTAAACAACATAGCAATCTTCCGCAAGTTCCTGAAATTTTTCCGGGAGTTATTGGCATACCTTGGTCACGAGCCAATTTAATATTTATAGATTCAAATTGACGTTTAAAAGAGCAACAGCAAAAGGGTCGCCCACATAGTCCGTTACCTTGACACAATGAGGTTTCATCTCTAACCCCGATATGTCTGAGGTCAATACGAACTCTCTTAAAGACTTGGGTTAAATCTTTCAACAATCCTCTAAAATCAACTCTTTCAGGGGCTGTATAATAGAATGAAACTTTTTTTCTATCAAATGTATATTTACATTTAATCAAATTCATAACAAGTTTATGCTGTTTTATAAGTTCATTGCAGCTTTTGTAACCTTCTTCTTCCATTGCTTCAAGCTCTTTTAAGGATTCTAAATCCTTATCATTTAGAACTCTAATCAAATGAAGTTCTTCGGGTTTATTTTTTTTCCAAATTTCTGCAACACCGGGAGGCACAGCTATTGCCTTAGCAACTTCTTCACCCTTTTCGGTTCTTATCAATATCATCTGGTTTTGTTCTACATGAACAGACTCAGGCACAACCAGTGGATAGAATTTATTTTTTAACAGTTTAACTGCAAATTGCGTCATTTTTCTTTACCTCATTGGAAATATTATATCATATATTTTTTATTATTGTTTACTCAAAGCTTTAGAAGACTAAAAATAAATCTTAAAATTAAGGCAATTTTTGCAACTCAAAATACTTTATATATATGTAGGTAAGGTATTTTTATGGGGTAGTTACATGAATCCGCAATTATTGAAATTTATCATCAAGAATAATCTTGAAGAATCAAAAGCCATTGAAGGCAAAAAAGAACCTAAAGAAATCAAGCTCGGTACAAAAATGACTGCATTTTCAAAACTTGCATCAGTGCCGGTCAAGATACAAGAATAGGTTAAGTGTACCAATTAGATAGAGGAATTTTTTTACGTCTGAATTGACGGACATTTATGTAAACACTCAAAGTGACTTCTTGTTCACTTTGAGATTGGTTATGCAATCCATTAAAAAACCGACTTAAAAAGTCGGTTTTAACAAGTATAATTATAGATTACTAATCAATCATTGCATTGATTTCATCAACCATCTTTTGTGGGTCGATACCATGAACTTTAGCACCAGCTTCTAAATTTTCAAATTTTGCAGCGGCACAACCGATACAGCCCATACCATATTTAGCAAAAACTTCAAGTGATTCTGGGTGAGCTTGAACGATATCAATAATGCTCATTTCTTTTGTAACTTTTTCCATTCGGATATCCTTTCATTTTATTGATTTTTTGATTATTTTCATTAAGTTTATTATATAACAAATAATTCAGAAAGTTTAATATGCAATTTTTTGAAAAAATCCTAAACGACGAAACCTTCATCGGACTAAGCACAATGGGACTCAAAACTGCAAAATTAAATAAACTTTATAAAAACAGGTACAGTCCTCTGCTTTTCAAAATTGACTATAAAAAGCCCTTTAAAAGTACCTTATTTCTTATTGATCAGATTCTGTGTCTTTGTTAATCAATTTTTCAAAATCAGAAGGTTTAATGCTCTGAATAAAATCTCTAAATTCTTGAGCTTCTTCTTCATCTTTTGCAGCATCACAAGAAACAGACCCGTCCGCCAAAACCTTTGCTGTAACGAAAATAGGGGCATCAACTCTAATCGCAAGAGCAATTGCATCAGATGGTCTTGAGTCAATTTCAACGACTTTTCCTTCGTTATTTTCTATAAAAATAGTTGCGAAATAAGTTTCTTTATCGACATCATTAATTTCGATTTTTTCTATTGAAAACCCTGTTTGCTTGATTACATCGACAATCAAATCATGTGTCATCGGACGTGTCACATTCAGATTTTCAATTTTTCTGATAATTGCACTTGCTTCAGCTGAACCAATCCAAATCGGAAGAGCTTTCCTATTATCTTTATCGTGAAGAACAACTATTGGTGACCCGGAACGAGTATCGATAGCTATTCCCATAACTTTCATTTCTATCATTTGTTTAAGCCTTTCTGATTTTATTATAGCCTAAAGTGCTAGATACAATCAATTTATCATTGAAGCTTTGTTAAAATTTCGCACCCGTCATCTATAACGAGTATAGAATGTTCAAAATGGGCTGAAGCCTTGCCGTCGTTAGTCATAACAGACCACCCATCATCTAGTTGATGAACGTCATCACAACCTAAATTTAACATCGGTTCAATAGCGAGCGTCATTCCGGATTTGATAACAAATTTATTTCCTACTCGATAGTTATAAATAAAAGGTTCTTCATGCATTGAATGACCAACGCCGTGTCCACCGTATTGACGAACAATACCGAGATTATATTTATTAGCAACGTCCTCAATCGCACCGCCGACAACATCTAATGTAACGCCATCTTTTACAACACTTAATCCTGCAAAAAGTGACTCTTCTGTAGCTTTCATCAACCTTTTTTTATCATCGTCAATTTCACCGACAGCATAAGACCAAGCACTATCTCCGACAAGTCCCCTAAAAGTAGCACCAACGTCAATAGCAATAATATCGCCGTCTTTAATTATGGTATCCTTAGAAGGGATTCCATGAACTACTTTATCGTTGATGGAAGCACAAATACATCCCTCAAAGCCATTGTAACCCAAGAATGTCGGCTCACATTTATTATCTTTTATAACCTGCATAGCAATATCATCAAGATACTTTGTACTTACACCCGGTTTTACTACCTTTTTCATTTCTTGATGAACCATTGCAACAACTGAGCCTGCAATTTTCATCAATTTAATTTCTTCACGAGATTTTTTGTGTACTGACATTATTTTATCGCTTCTTTCAATTTTGTATAAACTTCATCAATTGAGCCTTGAGCATCTAATCTGATAAGTTCGCCTCTTTTTTCATAAAAATCTACCAAAGGAGCAGTTTGTTTGAAATACGTATCAAATCTTGCTTTAGCGATTTCTTCCGTATCATCTGCTCTTTGAACCAAATCGGCTCCACATGCCTGACATTTATTGATATCTTTCATCTTCATAGTTTTAATATTGAAAATAGCTCCACATTTTGGACAAGAACGTCTGTTTACAATTCTTTCAACTAAGTTATCAATAGGGATATCAAAATATATAACTTTGAGTTTTGAGCCCTTTTCCAATATAGAATCTAAAGCTTCAGCTTGCTCAAGGCTTCTTGGATAACCGTCTAAAATAAAGCCTTTTTCGCAATCCTTCTGAGCCAATCTTTCTTGAATTATTTTTGCGACAAGCTCAGTTGGTACAAGATTACCTTTTTCAATAAAGCTATTTGCAATTTTGCCCATTTCAGAACCCGATTTTATGGCACTACGCAACAAAGAGCCAGTATCAACGTGAGGAAGACCTGTTTCTGCAGCCAATTTCTCAGTTTGAGTACCCTTTCCGCTGGCAGGAGGTCCGACAAAGACTAATTCCTTTTTCATAGACAAATCCTTTTTAATGTAACATTCAGGATAATTATACCACTTGAACGAAAAAAAGGTAAATGCTTATGACATTTACCTTATAATTTTGTTTTTATGTCTTTACTCTTTTAAAAAACTTTCATAATTTCTTGCAAGTAAATGGGTTTTTATTTGATTGATAAAATCAAGAGCAACCCCAACCATGATGATTAAAGATGTAGCTCCCAGCCCTTGCAAAGTTGTGATATTGGTAATATTGCTGGCTAAAGACGGTATTAAAGCAATAACACCTAATCCAACAGCACCAATAAATGTAACCCTGCTAAGAATTTTATCCAACGCTTCACAAGTAGGTCTGCCAGGTTTTATACCTGGAATTGATGAGCCATACTTTTTCAAATTATTTGCAATTTCTTTTGGTTGCATATTAGGCATAATAGACGCATAAAAGAAAGTTAAAGCAACAATCATAAAGAAGTATATTGCATTGTAAGTCCAGCCTGATGGATTGAATAACATTGAAAGTTTTGTAATAACATCACTCAAAACGCCGTTCGGTAAATTAGCCTGCCCTACTATATTCAACACAGTAGTAGGGAATAACAAAATCGCTACTGCAAAGATGATAGGCATAACACCTCCAGGATTAAGTTTGAAGGGGATAAACGTATTCATTCCGCCATAGACCTTATTTCCGACTTGTCTTCTCGGATTTACAATAATAACTTTTCTCGCAGCTTCGTGCATTATGACAATCAAAACCATTGTCGCAAAGAAAATCGCAAGCAAAACAACTAATCCAAGTTGTAATGCAGGATTATCTGAAACAATTTGTCCTGTACGTTCAGCATAGACTGGGATTCTTGAAATGATACCGCAGAAAATCAACATTGAAGCACCGTTTCCGATACCTTTTTCTGTCATTAATTCTGCAAGCCACATTACAAAAACAGAACCACCTGTCAAAATTATAGTTGAGCCAATCAAAAACATAGTATGATTTACTTCAGGCATAATGGCAGCCGATGCAGTTCTTGTTAAAAACAACAAAAACACAACAGATTGAACTGCCGCAATAATAACGGTAAACAATCTAGTGTACTGTGACAACTTGCGTCTGCCAGCTTCACCTTCTTCTTTTTGCAACTGCTCCAACTGAGGAATAACAACAGTCAAAAGCTGCATTATGATTGAAGATGTGATATAAGGTCCTATGCCCAAAGCAATTATTGATAAATTACCTAAGGCACCACCTGAAAACATATCTAAAAACCCGATAATGTTTTGATCTCTAGCCAAAGCTGAGAACAACTCATTATTTATACCAAATAAAGGAAGTTGTATGCACAAACGGAAAACAGCAATCATTACCAAAGTAAAAATTAATTTTTCTTTTATGCCCGATACCTTAAACATAGATACCAATTCATCCATTGATGGTGGTTTTATCTTTTGTTGTTGCATTATACTAACTGAGCCTTTCCGCCTGCTTTTTCGATTTTTTCTTTAGCTGAAGCTGTAAAATATCTAGCTGATACAGTAACAGCTTTAGTCAAATCGCCACAACCAAGAACTCTCAATTCTTCTGTTGAAGAATGAGCTTTGCCCATTTCTTTCAAAACCTCAAGTGTAATTTCATCTTTACCAAGAGTTTCGAAGTCACAAACATTAATTTCAGCGTATTTAATAGCGTTGAAGTTAGTAAAGCCTTTCAATTTAGGCATTTGTCTGTAACCCGGCATTTGTCCGCCTTCAAATCCTCTTTTTGAGCTTCTGCCTGATCTTTGACCTTCGCCGTTATTACCGCGACAAGAAGTTTTTCCGTGTCCTGAAGCTCTGCCTCTGCCTACTCTTTTAGTTTTAGAAGTAGCACCGTCAGCAGGTCTTAAATCTTCTAGAGTTATTCTTTCTGACATTTTATAATTACCTTTCTTATATATTTTTGTTGTTATTTAACTATTTGAACCAAGTGAGGAATAGCATTAACCATACCCAAAATTGTTGGAGATGCGTAATGTTCAACCACTTGATTTGTTTTAGACAAGCCTAAACCTTTAGCAACACTAATTTGTTTTTTAGTGGAACCGATTAAGCTTTTTACCAATTTAATTTGAATTTTTTCTGTTTTATTAGCCATTGTTTATATTTCCTTTTAGTTAAGCATTTCTTTTACTGTGATACCACGTTTTTTAGCAACATCTGAGAAGTTTCTCAAGTTCTTTAGAGCTTCCATTGTAGCATTTGCAGCGTTCAATGGAGATTTTGAGCCTAAAGATTTACTCAAGATATTTTCGATACCTGCAAGTTCAAGAACTGCACGAACAGCACCACCTGCGATAACACCTGTACCTTGTGAAGCAGGTCTTAGCATAACGCTACCAGCACCTGAATCGCCTGTAATCGGATGAGGAATTGTGGTTTTAAAGATAGGAACTGATACAAGATTTTTTCTTCCGTCAGCTACTGCTTTTTGGATAGCGATAATTACTTCAGCTGCTTTAGCACAACCTACGCCTACTTGACCTTTTTTATTACCGACAATTACGATAGCTCTAAAACTTAATTTTTTACCACCTTTTACAACTTTAGTAACTCTGCTGATTTGGATAACTTGTTCTTTCCATTCTGATTGCGGAGCTTCTTCTTTAGTTTCAATTTTTCTTTTTTTAGATCTTACTTTTGTTTCTTTAGTTTCTTCCACTTTGAATTACCTTTCATCTAGTAACTTTAATATTTTTGTAATAAAAAAAACATACCTCAATCGGGCTATTGATTTACATCAATTTGCTAGAGCATGTTTCTTATGGAGTTTTAAATTTTCTGACCTTATTATCATATAATATAAAAAATATTATGCAATAGGCTCAAAAGTTATAGAATAACAATCTTTACATAGAAAAAAAGTAGCAACATCCTTACTAATCTTCAATAACCTCAGCGGGTGTGTCGCCTTCTTTTGTGTTGTATTTCAATTTTAAATAGTTAGTTTCTTCCCATCTCAAATCGACATATTTTACCTTATTTTGGAAAGATTTAACCTCCGGCAAAATTGAACTGATTGACTGAATTCTTTTAAATACTGAATAATCCAAATCACCCAATCGCAATTTCGCACTAGGTATTTGAACATAAACATCTCGAGGATTACGCATGTCTATATATAGAACTTTTTCCTTTGAATAAGCAGTTACTGATTTTGACAATTTATCCAATAATTTTATTTTAGCCAAATCCCAATGACGATAATCATCTCCACGAGTTCCATAGGTTAAAACGAGCGTTGTATTGTATGATTTACGCAAAGGAAGATATTCTCTGCCAATGAGTTTACCTTCTTCTGTAAAAAATGCAATCGGAGGAACTTTTTCTTTAGGCGAAATTATCAAAAGCGGCTTACGCTCATCGACAATAACAGTAAACCTTCCGGGCATCCAAAACCTACGGATATAAACACGTTTTATCGTATCTATTTTCATGACTTCTTTTGCCATCTTGGCGGTATCAATTACATATACGGGGTGATTTTCAATAGGGATTTTTCTCAACGCATCGAGAATTTTATAATCTGGCGTAATTTCATTACCTACAATCTTCAAATACTGATTTTGAGGTGAATTAAATGCAGCTTTGTTGACATACCAATAATGACATTTTACCAAACGGTATGTAAAAAATATCAAGCACAAAACAATCAAAAAACGCACAATTGCAAAAATTCTGCGAACTTTAAGCTGAGTGCGACGCACCTCACGTTGCATTTGATTAGCTTTTATTCTGCGTTGTATTGAATCGTTTTGTTCCATCTTATCGGTTTAAGCCTGCGTTATTCAAAATTGTCAAAACAAGTTCGTCGTAAGTAATTCCCATTGCATTTGCCTGAGCAGGAAGGTCGCTCAAATCGGTCATTCCCGGGCTTGTGTTGATTTCTAAAACATAAGGAATATCGTCAACTATCAAAAAGTCTACTCTGCTAACACCCGAGCAAGAGCAAGCTCTGTGAGCTTTTACAGCAATTTCTTTGACTCTTTTTGTCATGTCATCAGTCAATTCCGCAGGGAGTATAAACTCGGTCATTCCTGCTGTATATTTTGACTCATAGTCATACCATTCTGTTTTCGGCCTGATTTCCAAGATTTCAGTCGCAAAAGTTTTGTCCTCATCATCAAGAACGCCAACTGTCGCACAAACACCGACTAAATATTCTTCTATCATAATATCTTGCTTGCAAGATAATGCCTTGTTGAAAAATTCTTCAAGTTGAGCAGGTGTTTCAACCTTATACATACCAATACTTGAACCTTCAGAGACAGGTTTTATCATCATTGGATAATTCAATCCTTGGACTTTTTCTTTTACATTTTCATTTTGTCTGATGAAAACTGATTTTATCAAAGGGATATTCGGGAAATTTTTCAATATATTTTTGGTATTTTGCTTATTCATACACGCTGCACTTGAAAAAACACCGCAACCCGTATATTCGATACCCAACAATTCTAAAAGCCCTTGGATACAACCGTCTTCGCCGTATTTTCCGTGAAGAGCATTAAAAGCTACTTTAAAATTTCCTTCTTGTAATTTTTGAGCAACATTTTTATCAACATCAACAAGCTCAACATTTTTATACCCGAGCCTTTTTAATGCTTCAAACACATTTTTACCGGAACGTAAAGAAACCTCACGTTCACTGGACATTCCGCCGTTTAATACAGCTATTTTTGTATCGTCTGAATATTTTTTCCTGTTAATTTTTGCCATAATTTATCTTCTTCTATATCCGTTTTACCTATAAATTTCACTTCTGATTTTAACTCGATTGTATATTTTTCTTTGACAAGAGAATACATTTTATACATTAAATTAATTATATCGTGAGAAGTCGCATTTGATACATTTACAATGAAGTTTGCGTGATTTTCCCACACTTTTGCCCCACCAAAGGAAAGTTCTTTGGCCCCTGACAAATCCAAAAGCCTGCCAGCTGAATCATTTTCAGGATTTTTAAAAATACTTCCTACATTTGGCAATTTCAAAGATGGTTGATGCAATTTTCTAAACTCAAGGTTTCGTTGCATTAACTCTTCAATTTCGGCTTTTTCTTTCGGCTGCAAGTCAAAGACAGCCTCTAAAAGTACATAAGGTTTTTTCGCCAAAATTGATGTCCTATAATCAAACATCATATCATTTTTTGAAAGATTCAATATCTGTTTAGAATTTCTGTCAAAAACTTTTGCACTCACAAATTTATCAGAAACAGCCTGCGAATGAGCAGACGCATTCATATTGACCATTCCGCCCATTGACCCCGGGAAACCAATCATAAATTCAAAACCGGAAAGATTTTGAGCCAAACATTCTTTTGAAAGCAATGGTGCTCTTGTGCCACAGGAAACTTTTATAGAATTTCCCGAAAATAAAAAATCTGAAAGTTTTGAAGTTATAATGACATCTTCTTCTACGCCATCTGATGAAACTATAATATTAGAGCAGCTTCCCAAGACAATTGAATTCGGATTTTTTTTGAGCAAAAAGACAAGTTCTTGAACCGTTTTCGGGAAATAAACATTTTTAGCCGGACCACCGATTTTAAAAGTGGTGTGAAGCTTTATGTCATAGTCCTTTTGAGTTTCAATATCCATCATTAATTGCCCCGATTATAGATTTCATTCATAAGAGGTCCGATTTTCGTAACATCGCCCGCACCCAATGTTAAAACTATATCAGATGGCTTCAATAGTGGCAATATTTTTTTAGCCGCTTCGTCCATTTTGCCGGAGATATAGACCGCATCTTTGTGGCAGATTTGTTTTACAAATTTTGCAGGATCAGCTTCTGTAAGTGGTTTTTCAGACGCAGCGAAAACATCAACGACAATTAATTTGTCGATTGAGTCAAAAGCATTTAAAAATTCGTCCCAAAGCCCTATAAATCTTGAATATCTGTGTGGTTGAAAAACAGCGACAATGCGGTGTCCTTTTATTTCTTTTAACGCAGTCAGCGTAGCTTTGATTTCACTCGGGTGGTGAGCATAATCGTCAACAACTGTTATTCCGCCAAATTCAGCACTTTTTTGGAAGCGTCTTCCCATACCCGAAAAAGTTTCGAAGTGTTTAACGAATTTTTCAGGGCAGATACCTGCTTCATATAAAGCTATGAAAACTGCTAATGAGTTATAAACATTATGATATCCGGGAACCGAAAGTTTGATTGTAGTGATAATTTTTCCATTTTTGTTCACATTAAATTCAGAGCCAAAGCCAATAAATTTAATATTTTCTGCGACATAATCCGCATTTTTGAGTCCGAATGTAATATATTTTTTATTGGGATTTCGTTTCATTAACTCAAGATTGCCCTCGCAATCCGTATTTATAATCACTTTTGCGTTAGGTTTTAAATTATTTAAGTAAGTTGAAAAAGTATTCAACAAATCTTCAAATCCATTTTTATAGAAATCGACATGGTCAAGTTCAAGATTATTGATAACACTTGTATCAGGTTGGTACTTAAGAATTGTGCCATCAGACTCATCTAATTCTGCTGCAAAATAATCATGCGAAGCAAATTGAGCATTTGTGTGAAGTTCAGGAATAATTCCGCCGACAACAAATGATGGTTTTAATCCGGCTTTTTCAAGCAAATAAGAGCATAAACCGCTTGTTGTAGTTTTGCCGTGAGTACCAGAAAAGCCCATAAAATTAGACTTCGGGTTCTCCGAAAATACTTTCGCAATTGACTGCAATAAATCAGACCTGTGAATAACGGGAATATTAAGTTCTTTTGCACGCTGTATTTCTACATTGTCAGCTTTTATTGCAGTACTGGCAATAACAACATCTGCCCCATCGACATTATGAGCCTTATGCCCAATGCTGACAATAGCACCCAAATCCCTAACCTGAGCAACATATTTACTATCAGAAACATCTGAACCTGAAACCTTGTACCCCTCTTGCAAAAGGTATTTAGCAAGCCCGCTCATACCGACTCCGCCAATTGCTATAAAATGAAATCTCTTGTTTTTGTCACCTAACATAATTAAAAACCTACAACTGTCTTCTATAATTTATAATATATATATTAGTACAAAATTTAATTTCTGTGAACGAAAAACAAAAAATCCATTGTTTGTATTGTTGTCTAAATTTGAAAAAAATAGTACAATGGATTTTGCTGTAAAGTAGAAAAAATTAAAGAGGTATTTTATGAAATTACATATGCAGGTGCTAATCGCCTTGGGACTAGGCATTAAGCGAAACGGACACATTTTCTTCGGGCTGATTGCCGGTATAATTTTAGGTATAATTATACACTCCCACCGCTCGGTAACGGGTGAAATTAATAATCACATGATTAGTGTTTTATTAAGCGTTTTAACATTTATCGGTCAAGCATTCATTAGATTAATTCAGATGGTCGTTATTCCGTTAGTATTTAGTGCTATTATTGTTGGGATTTCAAGCATCGGCGACAACAAACAATTAGGCAAATTCGGCTCTAAGATGATTTTATACTATGGTATAATCACTGTCTTAGCAGCTGTTTTGGGTGCAATTCTCGCTATAGGTATCAAACCTGGCATCGGTGCTCAACATTATATCAACCAAACTTCTGCGGTTGAAATTCAAGCTCAAGTTCACCACGCTATTACAGAGCAACGTGGCAATATTTCTCAAATATTCTTGAATTTAATACCTCAAAACCCATTAGAATCACTATCTAAAGGCGATATGATTCCGATTATATTCTTTGTTTTGGTATTTGCTATCGCTCTTGCAAAAGTGGGCGAAATTAACAGACCTGTAGTTTCATTCTTTGAATCCATTTTTGCCGCCACGATGAAGGTTACAGATTGGATTATGTACCTTGCAGCTCCTGGTATTTTTGCATTAACAGCAGTTGCAGTTTCATCATTTGGTGCCTCAATTTTTGACAGCATCTCGAAATACTTCTTAGTATTATTATTGGGTTTTGGTGCTCAACTGTTTATAATTTATCCACTCTTAATGAAAATTTTCAGCAAAGTACCTATCTTAACTTTCTATACAGCGATAACTGAAGCTATGATGGTAGCTTTCGGTACAGCCAGCAGTTCTGCAACATTGCCTTTGACAATTGCCTGCTGTGAAAAAAGAGGTATCTCTCATAAAGTTTGCAGTTTCGTTTTGCCGTTAGGTGCAACATTAAATATGGACGCAACCGCTTTATTCCAAGTGGTAGCTGTATTCTTCTTAACTCAAGCTTACGGCGTAACTCTTGAACCTATTCAAATAATCCAAGTAATCATACTTGCAATCATCGCTTCAAGCACCTGTGCAGGAATACCGGGAGCAGGTCTTATCACCATCGCTCTTGTATTAAACGGCCTTGGATTGACACCTCACCAACTCGTAGAAGGGTTCGCATTCTTGTTTGCTATGGAAAGAATAGTAGATATGTTAAGGACTATGGTAAATGTCACCAGTGACGCCGTCGTCGCAGCTGTTATAGCTGATAACGAAAACGAAATAAACTATGATTTGTTGAATAATCCTGAATCTTATAAAGAGATAATTTAAGAGGTTTAAATCTAAACAAAAAAAACCTGAGCTTTTTAGTTCAGGTTTTTTATTGCACTAAAAAAGAGGCTCTAGAAAGAACCTCTATTTATTTAAAGCTTTAAACTTAGTCAATCAAGACTTGTTGCATTTCTACATCAGGTTTTCCTAAAACCCTAACCAATTCCAAAACGGAAGCTTTCATTTGGCAACGTTGTGATGTGCCGTTGAAAAAATCAGAATAAAAGCATCCTTCACATACACAGCCTCTCTTATAGCATTCAAGAGCGGTATTGGTCCATCTTCTGACTGCAATAGCTCTTCCCATATCTCTGCTTCTAAGCACGATAAATCCTCCAAAAATATTTTATTTTCCCCAAGTGTTAAGTTCACTCTTGAACTGTTTTTTAGCTTAATTTTATTATAGCTTTTCCGTTTTCATTTTCAAGGCAACCGGAGGCAAATTATTACATTCTGATACATACTCTCTGATTTCAGTCATAATGGGAACATAGACATATTCAAAGAAAAAAGAAATCGTGAATTTGTTAAAAAATCACGATTTCCACTACATATATTCAGCATGGATACATGCCAAAATTGCTAAATTTTACAATTTAGACGCCTGTTACTGCACCTAAATTTGCACTTTTTACAGTTCGAGCATATTTAGCTAGATAGCCCTTGCGTTCTTTTGGTTGAGGCAATACAAATTTTGCTTTTCTTTCAGCGATAACACTATCGGGGACATCAAGGGTAAGTTTTCTGTTAGGTATATCAATTTTGATTTTGTCGCCGTTTTCTACCAGCCCAATCAAGCCGCCATCAGGAGCTTCAGGACAAATATGTCCAATACAAAGCCCTCTTGTGCCACCTGAAAAACGTCCATCGGTAATCAAAGCGACTTTTTTGCCTAAACCTTTACCGACTATTAAAGAAGTAGGAGCAAGCATCTCCCTCATTCCGGGGCCGCCCTTAGGTCCTTCGTAGGTAATTACAACAACATCTCCAGCCACGACCTCATCAGCCTCTATAGCCCTCATAGCGGCTTCTTCTGAAGTGTAAACTTTAGCCTTACCTTCAAAAGTCAAACATTCTTTTTCAACGCCTGAAATTTTCACAACAGCACCTTGCTCTGCAAGATTTCCGTACAAAACAGCCAACCCCGGATTTGAGGTTATCGGATTTTCTATTGTTTTGATAACATCATTGTCAGCCCAAGCTTTTTCTGCAATTTCTTTTGTCGTAATTCCACACGCAGATTTAGTATCATTGAATTCAGGAGTATGCCCATAAATAGTTTTGATAACACCGGGGATTCCACCAGCATTGTCTAAGTCAGACATCGTCAATGTCGAAGACGGGTCTAACTTTAATATTTGAGGTATTTTATGACTTAATTCATTAAAATCTTCTAATGAAATATCGACACCTGCAGCAGTAGCGATTGCGAGAAGATGAAGAATAGAATTTGTAGAACCGCCAAGAGCCAAATCTGTTATGATAGCATTTCGCAAAGATTTTTTTGTAATAATATCAGATGGTTTCACATCATTTTCAACCATTTTGACAATTTCCATACCGCTGTCAAACGCAATCCTTTTCTTCTTAGCTGACACAGAAGAAGCTGTAGCACAGAACGGCAAGCTCATGCCAATAACCTCAGTCAGGCAAGCCATAGTATTTGCCGTATATAATCCTTGACAAGAACCTGCTCCGGGGCAACATTCTTGTTCTAATTCGTATAATTTTTCTTCTGTTATTTCGCCGTTACGATATCTGCCGATTGCCTCAAATGAACCTCTTATGAAAGTTAATTTTTCATTTTTACAGCTACCTTCAAGCATAGGACCTGCGGTAACAACAAGACAAGGAATATCAAGCCTTAACGCTGCAATCAACATCCCCGGGGTGATTTTGTCGCAATTTGTAAGCAAAATTAATCCATCTAACTGATGGGCGGAAGCGACCGTTTCAACACAATCAGCTATCAAATCTCTTGAAGGAAGTGAATATTTCATTCCGCTATGCCCCATAGCAATTCCGTCACAAACTGCTGGAACCCCGAAAATAAAAGACTGACCGCCACCGGAGTGGATACCTTTTTCAATATATCTTTCCAAGTCACGCATATTTACGTGCCCGGGAACCAATTCGGAAAACGAACTTGCAATTCCGATAAAAGGTTTTTTCATACCTTCTTTTGAAACACCCGTAGCATAAAGCAGTGCCCTGTGCGGTGCGTGATTAATACCTTTTTTTAGATTATCACTTTTCATAAGATTACCTTTCTTGTCATCTTGTCGTCTTGAATATATTACAATTTTGATTAATTTAAGACAAGTTTGTGAACATTCCTATAACAACTTGTCAATAGCAGCTTTCACTTCATTTACAGAAACTTTTGACAAGCATTCTTTATCTCTGTCGCATTTTTTCTTTAGAGAACACGGCATACAAGGTAAATCCGATTTTAAAAGAATATTTTCATCTCCCAACGCATACCATTTTTCAAACGGCATTGGTCCATATATACCAATAACCTTTGTATGAACAGAAGCTGCCATGTGCAAATTTCCAGAATCATTGCCGACGAGTAAATCTGCTTTTGCAATCATTGCCAAACTTTCTTGCAAAGAAAATTCTCCGCAAAAATTCAAAGGCGTATTTTTTAATTTTTTCCCTATTATATCTTCAATTTCTGAATAATAATTTTTATCAAAATCTGTACCAATATATATAACTTGAACATTTTTTTCATCTGACAAATATCTGATAATTTCGGCAAAATTTTCCTTTGCCCAAATTTTTCCTGCGTTTGTCGCTGTAGCGTGAACTATAACGTGTTTTTTTTGAGAATGTAAATCCGTAGTCAAAAGTTCATCTATTTTTAACGCAGCTGCTTCTTCCACCCAATTTTCCAAATAGTTATCATTAACAGGTATATTATCAGCCCTTAAGACGTCTAAAAAGCATTCTACTTCGTGTTTATTTTTTGAATAAGGAACTTTCTTCGTCAGCAGGAAGCCTCGTCCTTCAGTATCAAAACCAACCCTTTCATTAATTCCGGAAAAGAATGCAAGAGCTGCACTAGAAAAGGAACGCTTTAAAACGTAGGCTTTATCGTATTTTTCATTTCTAAGTTTTTTAACGTAGCTCCAAAATGTTTTTGGTTTTGAGTCTATATTTTCATATTTGTGTTTTCTTGTGGTATCAAAATAAATAAAATTGTCTACGTAAGGGCAATTTTCAATAACTTCGCCGGATTTTGGAGCAACCAACATATCAATTTGAGCATTAGGATATGCGGCTCTTAAATTCCGCAAAAACGGCACTGCAAGAACTGTATCCCCGATAAACCTATATCTGAGGACAAGTATTTTTTTAGTCACGACAAATCTCCTCTACATCCAAAAAAGCTTTGAGTTTCAAAGCATATATTTCAATTTCGGTTTTATATTTTGATAATATTTTTTTTATTTTTACAGCATCTTTTTCAGTAGTAACCAGTTTGGTTATGGATTCTTTTGAGGCAATCTCAAACAATTCTTTAATATTTGATTCATCATAGAAGTGATGGTCTTCAAAATCGACTGTTACAGCAAGATTGTAGTCTTTTTTCACAAATTCATAAAATTCAGATGGTTGCCCGATAGCAGAAAAAGCCAACACTCTAGAATCTTTTTCAAGCTCCTTATTTGTCAAAATATTATAAGTTTTATCAGGAACCATTTTGCATAAAAATACTTTTTTATGAAAGCGATTTTCAAGCTCTTCACAATATCTCAAGGCATTTTCATCGTCAGAACTTTTGTTGACCAAAATAATTTTATCTGCACGTTTTATGTTTTCAAGCGGTTCTCTCAATGGTCCTGAGGGCAACAATAGTTCATTACCGAAGCGGTTTTTATTGTCAACCAAAGCGAGATTAATGTGACGCCCTAATTTTCTATGCTGAAAAGCGTCATCTAACAACAAAACATCAGCATTAAAGTTTTTTTCGGCAATTTTAGCAGCCTTAACTCGTGAAGCACAAGTTACAACTGATACATTTGGGCAATTTTCCGCCAAGAAAACAGGTTCATCGCCACCTTTTTCAGAAGAATAAAAAATATTCTTGCCGTCAGAAATTATATTTGGCTCTTTGTTATCTAAAGCAGCCCCGTAGCCACGTGACAATATAGAAACTATTTTGCCTTTTTGCGAGAATGTATTTGCAATTTCAGCAACGACTGGAGTTTTGCCAACGCCGCCTGTTGTGAGATTTCCGACAGAAATCGTCAAGGCGTGAGGGCAATAAGACTTGATTAAATTTTCATCATAAAGATAATTTCTGAATTGGACAACCAATTTATAAAAAACAGAAAAGCCGAAAAGGACCTTCAAGACCATAGCCTCGAAAAAGTCCAATTCGTTTATATTTTTATAATGTAATTTTGATAGAAAAAGTTTCATAACTAGAATAACAATCTAAATAACAAGAACCGTTTGTTCAATTTTTCAGAGAATTTTTTCAAATTAGAAGAAGTAACATTTATATCAGCCATAGTCGCTTTGATTTTTTCTCGGTCTTCAGGTGTTGCACTAACGGAGTTAACTGTATCAAGAGTTACACTCAATTTGTCTAACGCCGTATTTAATTTTATAACTGAATTTGAAATATTAGATTTTAAGGCCGGGTCTTTTGTCATATCATTTACGAAACCGGAGATTTCAGCCACATTTCTTGTTGTAACATCTAAATTCGCCAAAGTAACTTTTGTTTTAGGATCTTCAATAATTTTATTCAAATTGTTAGACAATCTGTTGACTGACTTGCTCGTAGTGGAAATATTGTTGATAAGCTCTTTATCACCGGCAATAGCATTCAAATTATCCGCAAGAGTAGAGATTTTTGCCGCCAACATATCTGCATTACTTGATAAAGTCAACAATTCATTTTTAGATGTATCAATCAAAACTTGAGCTTTTTCAAAAGTAGTATTAGCATTTAATGTCAACTCTTTCATCGCTTTTGCAGATTGTTTCAAATCTGCAATTACATCATCAGACAAGAGCAAAGACAAACGTTCATTAGTTTCAGCCAAAGACTCAGCTGAACGATATTGGAGTTTCATAAAATCAGATAAACGCATAGGTTCAATGATTGTATATTTTGATTTTGTTTGAGGAAATAAAATTTGAGCCCCATCGGCTGCTGCAATGCGAAGCTTATCATTATTGCCGTCAAGACTTATTTTACCGGTTATATAATCAGGCAAAATCAACCCCGGTAAATTTATGATATATCCGACTTTATATGCCAATTTTGTTTTCAGATTTTGTCTTTCTGTCAACGGCAATGTTGAAGTATCCACAATTTCAATCTGTTTAACCAAACCGACATCATGCATTTTTTTGCTTAAAAGCATTTGGACTTTGTCGTTTATATGAAGCACATGCGAGCTGTTTCTTACAGGTAAATATATTGTTTTTAATTGAGGAGGTGTAATTTCCAAGAATTGCTCACCGATAATTCCTGATTGTTGAATAGATATAGAAGAAGCAGTAGGTATTTGAATATTAGGTTCTGTTATGACAAATTTGACGATAACGCCGCTATCAGTCGCTTCTATTTTTGGTACAAGTTCTTCCACCTGCCCAATACGAACTCCCATCATTTGAACACCTGAGCCGACCCTCATTCCGTTGATATCTTTAAATTCAACCGCAAATCTTTCACCGCCGGATAAGGTTCTGCCTTTTACCCACAAAACCGTGAACACCAATATAATTATTGCCGCCAGTGTTAATATTCCTACTTTAAATGATGATGAAAATCTCATATATTCCTCAATTCAACTTTAATATTATAACAAATTTTTAAAAACTTGAAGACATAATCTTCATTGGACCCTCTATTGACGCCGAAACGAACTGTTTTGTAAAAGGGTTCTCTTGTCTTAACATTTCAGCAGGCGTCCCTTCGAAAACGATTTTGCCGTCATAGAGCATTATGACTCTATCTGCACACCTTGTAATTGTAGACATTTGGTGCGTGACAATTATTGATGTTGCCTGTGTTTCACTGTTTAAGGTATTTATATAATCCTCGATTATTGTTGAAGCAACAGGGTCTAAGCCGGCTGTAGGTTCATCATAAAGAATAAATTTAGGCTCCGTAACAATCGCCCTCGCGAAACTTACCCTCTTTTGCATACCACCTGAAAGCTCATGCGGGTATTTTTCTTCAATACCTTCTAAGCCTACTATTTTTAGATTTTTAGCAACAATATCTTGAATTTCATCTTTTGTATATTTCCCTTTAAACTCATGTCTTTCAGTCAAAGCAAAAGAAATATTATCAAAAACATTTATGGAATCAAAAAGAGCCGAATACTGAAAAACCATTGCAACGTCACCAGCTGAAAGTTCAATATTTCCGCTATCTTGTTTTAAAAGACCTGAAATAAGCTTCAAAATAGTACTTTTTCCTGAACCACTGAATCCGACAATAGCTAATTTTTCACCGTCTTTTACCGTGAATGAAATATCGTCAAGAACTTTGCGTCCGTCAAATGATTTTGTTAAATGTTCAACTTTTATACCCATAAAGTAACCTTCTTTAAAAATAAAATATAAGTGCAAAAAGATAATCGATAATAACAATAGCAACAAAAGACCAAACAACGGCTTTTGTAGTAGCTAAACCGACCCCTTTGGCACCACCATTTGCGTCATATCCGCAACTGGCACTTATCAAAGTGATGGCAGCCCCAAAGACTGCTGATTTGAATAGAATACAAATACTAATATCTTTCAAAGCAAGCCCATGCCAAACAGAGCTTACATAATTCAAACCGCTCAACTCAGGAGAAACCAATGAAGAAGCCATTCCGCCTGCCAAAATGCCGACAAAAGAAGCAATTGTAACAACAAACGGCATCATAATTGTACCTGATATCACTCTGGGAACAAACAAATATTTGAAAGGGTCAACTTTCAAAACTTTAAGTGCGTCAATTTGCTCTGTTACACGCATTGTGGCGATTTCAGAGGCAATAGCAGAACCAATCATTGAAATAATTGCAAAACCTGACATTATTGCACCGACTTCTCTGACCATAATCATTGCAACGAGCATACCGATATAGTCTTTTCCGCCTTGTTTTATCATCTCAGGAGCTACTTGAACAGCAACAATAATAGCTGTCATTGCAACTATTGATAACGTAATAGGTAATGAATCAACGGCAAATCGAGAAGAACAATCAACAACTTGTTTCCAACTTATTTGACCTTTCAATATATACTTCAATGTTAGAACAAAACGAATACCAATCTCGCCTAAAGTTTCAAAAAAGTCTTTTAACTGTTTAAAAAAAATGCGGGACAACTGGTATGTAGCCGTTTGCTTGAAGTAAATATGAATATTTTCCATAGGTACCTGTTCTGTTTTTACTAAAATGTATAATTTATACAAAATAGCAGAGTCTCTTATAGTATTTTACTCCAAAACGCAGGAAAACTCCAGTTTTCGCCTACTACAGACAGATGATTTTTCATCTTGAACTCATAAAAAGCATGTGTTATACTTTATTGCATAAAAAAGGCAAATAAAATGAGAAAAGCATTCACATTAGCAGAAGTTCTTATCACATTAGTGATTATAGGTGTTATTGCAGCATTAACAATACCGAGCTTATTAAATAGTACAAATCAACAAGAAACGATTACTGGAGTAAAAAAGGTTTACTCTCAATTATCAACGGCATTACAGAACAATTATGCTAAAAATGGGGAAAGCCTTTCTGACATAGAAGACAAATGCGAGGATGACTCAAACTGCTGGTATGATGAGTTTTATTCAAAAAACTTTAATATCATTTCATCAATGGCTCCTGCCGATAGTAAAGCTTGCACGAGCTGGGAACATGGCTCTTATGATATAACTTTTTATACAGCAGATGGAATGGCATATTCAATCTCTGGAGGAAACATTCTTGTCGATATAAATGGAGATAAAAAACCAAACGAATATACAACAGAATGGTCTAGCGAAGTAAAATTAAATGATGGTTTTGGTTTTTCTTTTTCAACAACAGGTCATTATGACTCTGATATTGGTGCTTGGAAAACAGATGGCGATATAGTTGAAGCTGAGGCACCAGCAACTGCCATAATCGAAAATATTGATTGCACGCATGGTCGCCACGATTGTGACTGCAATGCGTGTTATTAACTGTTCACAAAATGGCATTTTGCAAAATGAGTGTAAGAAATCTCTTGTTTTTGAGGTTCTATTTCTCGACAAATTTCTTTTGCATAAGGACAACGTGTATGAAATTTACAACCCTTTGGTGGATTTTGAGGTGAAGGCAAATCACCTTCGAGCAATATTTTTTCTGTCTTTAAATCTTGATTAATCGTAGGGATTGCACTCAAAAGAGCTTTTGTATAAGGATGTTTAGGATTATTGAAAATTTCGTTTTTCAAACCGAGCTCAACAATTTCACCCAAATACATCACAGCAACCCTGTCTGAAACATATTTGACAACGCTCAAGTCGTGAGAAACAAAAAGAACCGTCAAATTGAGCTTCTTCTTTAAATCTAGCAACAAATTTATAATTTGAGCCTGAATGCTCACATCCAGAGCACTTACCGGCTCATCTGCGACAATAAACTTGGGGCTCAATATTATTGCCCTTGCAATCGCAATTCTTTGCCGTTGACCGCCTGAAAATTCATGCGGATAATTAAATAAAGAACGTTCTTCAATCCCAACAAGTTCAGCTATATTTTTTATTTTCTCGTCAATCAAATTTTTATCTTTGTAGCCATGAATAACAAGAGGCTCTTTCAACGTTTCATAAATGGTCATTTTGGGGTCTAAACTGGCGTACGGATTTTGAAAAATGAGTTGTGCATGTTCTCTAAAAATTTTCAATTCTTTTTTATTTTTTTTAAGGACATCATCTTTTTTATATAAGACTTCACCGTGAGTTGGTGCAATTAAACGCAAAACGCACTTTCCCAAAGTCGATTTTCCGCACCCGGATTCTCCCACGAGCCCGAGGATTTCGCCATCGTATATTTTAAAATTCACATCATTTAAAGCATATACATAGCCGCTATTTTTCCCCATAAAGCCATCATTTAGCGGATAATGCATGTCCAAATTTTTTATTTCAAATAAATCTTGCATATCAGCATTATAAATCCCGTTTTGAGGAGATGAATTCTCTACCTGCATTATACTATCGCACTTTCTAATGTTTTTATAAGCCCTAAGTTAGCGTCAAATTCAGATTTGACACCTATAGGCAACGTGTATTTTTTTGCAGCGTGGCTAATATAAAATCCATCTGAAACAGGTACATCAAGTTTTTGAGCTTTGTCTGCCAAAAATTCATCGAGATATTCTTGTTTATCCAAACCCACAAATTCGCCGATTGCAATTCCAGCCAAATTATTTTTAAATTTTTCAATATTAAAAAGCTGCGTAAGCATTCTGTCAATCTTGTAAGCAGGCTCGTTGATATCTTCAAAAAAGAAAATGAATTTTTCGTCAGGAATAAAATCAATGCCCGCAAGCGTAGTTATCGTGGAGAGATTTCCTCCCCAGAGAATACCTCTAGCAACTCCGCAAGAATAAGTTTTAAAACCGTCTTTAGCCTTGAATTCAAGACCTTTTTCCTTTGAAGTAACTACACTGAAGAAAGAATCTTTTGTAAATTCATCGATTTTATCAGCTCCGAAATCACCGTTAGCCATAGCCCCATGAAAAGTTATCAAACCTGTATTCTTATATATCATAGCTAACAATGCTGTTATATCAGAATAACCGATTAATAATTTCGGATTATTTTTTATCAATTCATAATCAATATTTTTAACGAGCCTCAAAACTCCGTAACCACCTCTTGCACACAATATTGCATCAATTTTTTCGTCAGCAAAAAAATTATGTAATGCTTTTAGCCGAACATCATCTGTACCAGCCATGCAAGTAAATTTTTCATCAATATTTTTTGAAAGCACAACTTTATAACCTAAAGCCTCAAAATATTTTTTGGCTTTTTTAATTTTTTCAGCCTCTTTTATAAGCCCTGAAACTGCCAAAATGCCAATAGTGTCGCCTTTTTGTAATTTTTTCGGTTTAATTATGTTCATAAACGCCCATTTTTTAAATTATTCGTATATAATTATAGTATCAATTTTGAGCGGAGTAAACAATTGAGCGAAAAATACGTTCCTTTATATAGAAAATACAGACCTCAAACTTTTTACGATTTAATCGGACAAGAAAATATCGTAAATGCGTTGAGTAATGCAATAAAACTAAACCGCATTGCACACGCATACTTGCTTTGCGGACCGAGAGGAACAGGCAAAACATCATCTGCAAGAATTCTCGCTAAATCACTAAACTGCAAAGAAGGTCCAACATTAAAACCGTGCGGCAAATGTCCGAGCTGCCTAGATATTATGAACTCCGTACCAGTTGATGTTGTTGAAATCGATGCTGCAAGCAACAGAAGTGTCGAAGATACTCAAGCTATACTTGAAAAAATCCAATATGTACCGGTCAACGGCAGATACAAAATATATGTAATTGATGAAGTTCACATGCTTTCAAATCACGCCTTCAATGCTCTTTTGAAAACACTTGAAGAACCGCCTGAAAACGTTATCTTTATCCTTGCAACCACAGAACCTCATAAAGTTTTAGAAACAATTATTTCCCGTTGCCAAAGATTTGATTTCAGAAGAATTACAACAGAAGATATAGTCAAAAGATTATCTTATATTTCAGAACAAGAAAAAATAAATATCGCAAAAGAAGCTCTTTACTCAATCGCCAAAAATTCAGCCGGCGGTATGCGTGACGCTGTAGCTCTATTAGACCAAATCAGCGTTTTGGGACAAAACAAAGAAATTAATATAGAAGATATCAACGAACTTTTGGGAAAAATATCTTTTGAAATGCTTTTTGATATTACTACTTGTATTATCGACTCAGACTCAGCTAAAGCAATTGAGCTCATTGATAAAATCTACAACAAAGGCAACGAACCTATCCAAATCGTAAACAACTTAATTCAATATTTCAGAGATTTGATGATTTTAAAAAACTGTAACGATAAATCGCTTGTTTTAAACCTTACACAATTAAATGAAAATTCAATAGAAAAATCAAAACCACAAGCTGAAAGCTTTGAACCTGAGCAAATAATCGCCCTAATAGACAAGCTTTCTTACTATGCAACTCAAATTAAAGAAACAACAAATAAATACTTATGGCTTGAGCTGTGTCTTATTGATATTGCTAACAATCAGGCAAATATGACCGTCGCATCGCTGACAAAAAGAATTGATTTGTTAGAATCGCAAATTGCAAACGGCTCGCCTATTACGGCAGCACCTCAATCAAAAGCCTTGCAACCTGTCAAAAAGCCCGTTGAGCCCCATGCAACACAACCAATTCATTCAATTGACAAAGAGCCACAAAAGCCAATTGAGCAGACTGAACCGACAGAAACCAAAAAGCCTGCTTCATCACCTCAAAAGCAAGAAGTCAAAACCCCGCAAGAGGTTAAAGTTGCCTGTCTTACAGACGGTGATATAAGAACGACTTGGCACTCTTTGCTCGAAAATATTGAAAGTATGCCCTCTAGAGCCTTCTATTCCAGCTTGGCTCGCCCGATAGAAATAACTCCTGAAAAAGTAACTATTTCATTTGCAAAAGACATTTTTGTCAGACAAGCAAAAGAAGACACGAAAAAATTGCCATTAGAAAATGCAGCAAAAAAATTCTTTTCTGTAGCATCAATAAAAATAGAAGTTCACCTCAGTGACGGTACAGAACCTGAACAAAATGTAAAAAAAAAAGTTGAACTAGCTCCTAAATCCGACACTGATGACAACGAAATTCATACGCAAGAGGAAGAAGAATATTTATCCCAAATGATGAAAAAAGACGCTCCTCTCAAAACCGAAAAGCCGGCTGACCTCGATGAATCCGACCAAGCTAAAATGTTTATTCAACTATTTGATGGCAAGTACATTGATTAAAATTTAAAGACTCAGAGGTAATCTCATCTGTCAAAACATAGGCATGATTTCTTTTTTTGCTATCAAATTCTGATTTTTTATAAATATTATCAATAACACGTTCTCTGTTTCCCAAAACTTCGTCTGCAAACAAATCAACAACATAACCACTTTTTACCAGATTATTTATCAACAAAAAGCTCAGTTTTTCCCCAAGCATATCAAAATCCGTATCCACGTAAATTGAAGTAATAAAAGCTATTTTATTTTTAACCATAAATTCCCCTCACATATTTGATGTAATCTTTTATCAATATAAAATTAAGCTTAACGCCGCCTGATTCAAAGTCAGAATCTGTATAAACAGGAGTGACAAAAGCGACTTTGCCCTTATTCATAGCCAACCTTCTATAATTTATAAGTCAATATTTATATACTTATAAATTATGAATAGAAACAAACCCTACTTAAAAAGTTCGGTAAAAATGTAAAAATCGAACGTATAAAAAAAGACCTGACACAGGAAAGACTCGCAGAGATAATGAATGTCTCTCAAAATTACGTTGCAAACATAGAATGTGGCAAGGCTAATATGTCGCTGGCAAAGGTTTTGGAGCTTTCAAAATTTTTAGATGTAAAAATTGAAGCCCTGCTTACTTTCAAATAGTTATCTGACTTTCATCGCCCTTTGAATATCGCGGTTTTGAGCCTTTTTAGCCAAGTCATCACGCTTGTCATACAGTTTTTTACCTTTAGCAAGTGCTATTTCCAGCTTTGCCCAGCCATCAGATAAAAACATTTCAATCGGAACTATTGTGTAGCCGTCTTTTTTTATTTTCCCGATAATTTTTTCAATTTCTTTTTTGTTGAGCAAAAGTTTGCGAACACGCAACGGGTCTACATTGTAGCGGTTTCCTTGCTCATAAGGGCTAATATGACAATTGTACAAAAAGGCTTCAGCATTTTCTATTTTAACGAAACTGTCCTTAAAATTAACGCTACCTTTTCTTATAGATTTTATTTCAGTACCTGTAAGCACCATGCCTGCGACGTATTTGTCAAAGATATGGTACTCGTGGAATGCTTTTCTGTTTAATGAAATTTGTTTTTTACCCATAGAAGGATTATAGCACGGAAAAGTTTAACAGCGAATAGCCAACTTTGTTGAAGCGATTTGAGAAAGGTTGAATAAAGTTTTATTTGCAATAAAAAACAAAATAAAAGTTTATGAAACTATTACGGAGTTTTTAGATAAAGTTGACTTCTTAAAAGCAAAGCCGAAATTGAGTAAAGCTTTGTTTTTATACACGCCCGCTATTGTCGAATATCTCTCCGTCCAAAACTTTCTGGTTTTTCAAAAAGCAAAATGGTATTTTTATGTGTAGGGTCATCGTCATATAGTTTTGGAACGACTTTTTTCAGATAAAATCCTTGACGCTTAATTGATTTTTGAGGTAAATAGCAAGCACTGTAAACAACTTTTTTATTAGCGTCACCTGCAAAAATCCCCCCGAAACGGTCTTTATAAACGCAACTTGAAGCACGTTTTTTTGTAAAATAAACTGCATTTTTTGCCAATGTATAATCATAAAGTCTTTCTGGATATTTTACATTCATAGCTTCAATCAGTGCGTTATTGGCGATAATATACTTATAATTATCGAGATTAATTTTGTCTAAATCCTCCAATAAAGCAAAGTCCACAGTCCAACCATTTAAAGCCAAAAGCTTGACATTATAGGCTTTAAACACAGTATTGCTAAAGACAAGGATACTTTTATTTTTAGAATCTTCATCAATATATCTTAATACGGAGCAAACATCTGCATCACCTTCAAAAGCCAATGTTTCAGAGCAGCCCATTGTTTTACGGACTTCTTTTGCAGTATATCCCGCATTAAATTGGCTCATAATAACCAAAAACGGCCTTGTTTTCAAATTAATAGATATTACGCAAAAATAAGAAAATACAAAAAACAAAATCAAGTATTTTAAAATATTTTTATTTGATTTTATATAAGAAAATACCAAAACAGGAGATGCCACCACCGCAAAAAAGGCTATAAACCTAACGCTGAAAACCATATACCCAAGAGAAAAAGACAAAACAATCATATTAATAAAAAAGGAAAGGGATATTGCAGCCAAGAGTATATTTCTTTTGCTTTTTTGGTTTATCAATGATTTAAAAATAGCAATGAAAAGAGCAGGAATAAAACAAATCAACCCCAACATACCAAGCCCGATATAAGGGTCTATAAGAGTGTTATTTAAAGTATCTTGACTTGAGATAACCCCAAGTTTGGGGTTTATATGCAAATAAGAAAATATTGCAGCCTGAATTTTTAAAATTATTGGACCAAATACATTTGAATAACTAAAACCACTAAAATCAAACAACAAAAATGTGTTGTGAATCAAATTTGCAATAAAGCCTTTTACTCCGCCATAACAAGAATGGTACTCATACGCCATAGAATTTGAGAGCGGATTGCCAAATTGTATAGCATTTAACACGTAGTTATATGAAGCAAAAATCACGAAATTCAATAATAAAAACCTGAAAAAGTTTGAAAAAGCAAATCGATATTCTTTATTTCCATACAAATGAACAATCACAAAGCAAATCAACAAAAATGATGGAAACGCCATTATTGCAGGGGTTTTGGTACCAATAGCGAGTGCATAAGCCAAAGATGACATATATAAATAAGGGGCATTTTTTTCTTTTGCCCCTATAAAAAATAAATAGACAGAACAAAAAACCAAAGCCCCTAACAGCAAATCTGTTTCAGTGCTAGACGCTTGAGCAACAATAGACGCAAGTGATGAAAAGATAAAAACGCTCCAGAGCATTTTTCTTGTAGAGAAATGTAACTCTTTCAAAAACGAATACAGTGCTATAACGGATACTATGAAAGCTGAAAAAGAGAGCAAACCTAATCCGACACCTTCTTTAAAGAATAATATGTTCCAAGCATATATTATTTCGGAGTTTATAGGCATTATAAGACTTCTGATGTCAGCAATTTCATAATGAGCCAGAGAGCCTTGAGCCACCCAAAAAACCGAGCGTGAAACGTGATAGACTAGTGAATCGTAAGCATTTACACCGGAAACTACAGATAAAATTGCCGTTATTATTAAAAAGAATATAAAAAATATTCCCATTGCCAATAATAGTTTGTCTTTACAAAGTGCTTTGTATATTCTATATGCTGACGTTTTTAGTTGCGGAACATAAACAATTTTTCCACATTTAACCCATAAATAAAAGCTTGCAATCAAAACCAATACATTAGCAATCAATACACAAGGTACATTAATAGCTTTAAATAGGGATAAAAATTCAAAAGTTGCAACCACCTGAGCAAAAAATATTAAGAAAAGAGATATAGCCCCTGAGGCAGTGTATTTTTTTTCAATTTTTGTTTTACTCAAGAATACTCCTGTCAAAAGATAAGAGGAGAGTAGGACGCAAATAAAAGAAATAATAAATAAAATCATGTTAATAATAATCCATATTTTGAAAATTCACATAACTAATCCTAATAAATAAAAATATATATACAAGTGGATAATATACGAAATATAAAATATTAAGTATTATACACCTATACATATTCCACTCTCACTCGTAAACTGTTTTCATTCGGCCGATTCTTATGATCGGTCTTTTTTTTTGGTTATAAATCTTAATAATTATCGTATAGCTATAGAGAACTTGTGACACGAAAAGCATTCTAATTTTGAAGTTTTTTATTTCGAAACGCAATATTGATATTATCCAAATTTAACTAAGTGGATATAAATATACGAATATGGCACTGTTTTTAGATAGTAATTAGAAAAAAGCTATTGTAAATTTAAATGCCAAGAGAATAAGATGTAAACAAGTAAATCTTTTTAAGTTTTTAATCTTTTAGCATAATCTCAACAAATGCTATTGCGTTACTTTTGCAGTGAGAAAGGCTAATTTGAAATGTTAAATTATTATACTTTTCGTTATTTATAAATACATAAGGAACTCCCGTTTCCTTATTCAAAATCTCAATTTCTTTAAATAGAGGACTTTCAAACTCTAAACTTGAAAGAGCCTTAAAAACAGCCTCTTTAGCACAAAATCTCGCCGCTAAATGCGGAGCAGGCAGACGCTTTGAATAGCAATATTCAATTTCCGCCTCAGAATAAACTCGTTTAACAAACGCAGAATTTTTATCTTCTGAATATTTTACAAACCTTGAAATTTCTTCTATATCCACTCCAACAGCGTTTTTTAATGCCATAGAATAGCCCTCAGATTGAACAATATCAAGATTTTATTAGCAAATAGCAACAACCCTAAAAACAAACTAAAAAAAGTTGCGAGCAATACAGCTCCCGCAGACATGTCCTTAGACATTTCAACAAGTTTAGAATATTTATTGCGATAAGTAGCATCTAAAACGAACTCTATAACCGAATTAAAAAGTTCACATATCAAAACCATTGCAATTACAAAAAGCAAAATACACAATTCAATCGTACTAAAGCCCAAGAACAAAGCCAAAATAATAGCAATAGAACCTACAAAAATTTGAGTACGGAAATTACGCTGCGACTTGAATGCGACACGAAGCCCTCTTAGGGCATAATACAAACTTTTTGAAAATTTTCCTGCTGTGTATTTAGACATTTAAAACCGCCTTTGCCAGTTCTTGTGTGTTCATCATGAAATTATACTCATCTTCTGTCTGATGGTCGAATCCCAACAAATGCAAAACTCCATGAGCCAATAAGAAATATAATTCATCATCAAAGGTTTGATTATGGTCTTTTGATTGTTCTTCGGTTTTGTCGATAGAAACAATTATCTCCCCTAAGCTGATATCGCCGTCAAGAATAAACCTCTCGTCCTCATCAGAATCTGCAAACATCGCAAAGGTAATGACGTCAGTAGCCCTATCTTTGTTTCGATAATCTCTGTTTACTTCATGAATTTTATCATTATCACACAAAACGACATCAAAACTTAAAGAATTGAAGACATAATTAGCAAGACAAGAGTTATCAAAGACCTCATTATTTGCCAATATATATTCGACGATACGTTTCAAATTGACGAGAACCTTAGCCTCATCAATCTCGTATTTTTCATAAATGTTTTCAATAAAAATATTAAGTTGGGTCATTTGGATTTTTCAATTGTCGTTTTTGTATCTTTTTCTCTATTTTATCTTCAAGCTCTGTATCGGTCATTTTACTAATATTAGGAGCTTGTTTTGAAGAATTAACTTTATCTTCCAATTCTTGAATAATATTTTCGTGATATTTAATACGTTGGTGATGAGCAGCTCTTAGAATTCTGCTGAACGTAGCGGCAATAGTTTTCAAATCTTTTAAAGTCAACGGACTGTCGGACAATTGCCCATCGTTCAATCTGTCTTGAATAAGCTTGTTTATCATTTTTTCAAGTTCTTCTTGGGAATGATTTTTCAATGTGCGAGAAGCAGACTCAACAGCATCGGCTATCATCAATATAGCAGTTTCTTTAGAATTTGGCTTTGGACCTAAATATCTGAATTGTTCTTCTTTAACATTTTCTTCGCCCTCTTGTTTAAGAGCTTCGTTATAAAAATAGCTGGCTAAAGATTCACCGTGATGTTGAGAGATAAAATTTTGAATAACTTGCGGAATTCCGTACTCTTTTGCCAAATCAATACCATCTTTAGGGTGAGCTGTAATAACCATTTTGCTCAATCTCGGATTTAATTTTGTATGAGGATTTTCAATCCCGAAATAAGTTTGATTTTCAACAAAGAACAATGGGCGTTTAATTTTGCCGATATCATGATACAAAGCTCCGACACGAGCTAAAACAGGGTCACCACCTACTGCTTCAGCGGCAGCTTCAGCGAGAGTTGAAACCATCAAAGAATGGGAGAAAGTACCGGGAGCTTCAAATTGAAGACGTTTTAGAAGTGGCTGATTGTGGTCAGCAAGTTCTGCAAGCCCATATGGACTGATTATACCGAATACATTTTCTAATAAAGGTAAAACGCCCAAGACGAAAACCCCACTGATTATACCGGAGCCGACTCCTGATTCTAAATCTTTCAAAATCATGCCTGTGCTGACGTCAGTAATACAAAGCTCGAGCAAATATACGCTGGCGATAGAGATAAGCATAACAACAGAAAGTTCAATACCAATTTTAATCAAATCAAATCTTCTGGAATATTTAATTTTGGTAGTATTTAACATTGCTATTAAAGCAACGAATACAAAAACGACAATAGCAGGAGCAGACATCTGCATTGAAACGCATAAAATGGCTAACAGAGTCATAGTGATAACAAAAGACGCCCTTGAATTCAAGAATATAGACAAAATAATAGCAAAAGCAGGTATCGGAATTAAGAAAACCGACCAACCATCAGGTAAAATAGCAGCACAAATAGTGACGGCACAAGCAAGCAACGCAATAATTGAAAGGTATCTTCTATTTAAAAATCTTCTTTCAAAATACTGCAAATATAACACAACAGAAAATATAGAAAGGATAACCAGCGAGAATACACCGACCACGCCTTTTACGTTTAACTGCAAAATATTATATCCGGCCTTATTTATAGCATCACGTTTTAATTTAGTTAAAGGTTCGCCAGCAAAAACGATTTTTTCACCTTTGGTGAACTTGACAATTGTAGGAGAAACAGAATCCATTGCATTTTTTTTAGCCATTTCAGTTGCAGCTTCATCGACAACCATGTTAGGCATAATTACCTGTTCAATCAAGCCTGTAATAACTTTTAGCTGATTACGAGTGGTGTGTGGTTCTGCATTTCTTCCGACAATTTTTACTATGATATTTTTTTCAAAATCTTTTTCGGTAACCCCTTCAGCAAGAACATTTGCAAGAGTTTTCTTTGACTTATTTCCAACTATTTCAAAAGTCGTAGAATCGGTGTTCAACAAAAAGTGGATAAGGAACGTTTTTCTGTGGCTTTCAGGGATATCCAACAAGGAATCTATTTGAGTCGCTTTTAGCTCACGGCTTATATTTTTTCCACGAATGCCTTTTATTGTATTTAATAAATTATCAAGATTGTTTTTTATATAAGAATCTTCTGCAGGCGTCATAATGGGGTCAATTTTTTGAGCCATTTCTTTTTTACGTTGCACTGTTTTAAAAGTATCAACTACTTCAATAGTTTTAGGGGCGACAATATCAACCCTGCAAGTATTGTCGTCATCAACGATACTTTGAAATATAAAATATTTAGAAAGTAACAACGTCGTAAACGCAATAGCAAATAGAATAAATAACGTAATATTAATGGTTCTTGAAGAAGTCAAAGTTTCCAAAAACGTATTTAAAAATTTAGGTTTATTCATATAAAATCCAATAATTATATACTTATACGGGAGATTAATAAAGTTAGATATATTCTCTAATTTTAAAAAATATCACTTATATCTTAAATTATTTTACTCCTTTATTTTAGATTTGCAACATAACCAAATATCCGTTGAACTTTTGCTGTTTATAAATTATAATAGGCAAGTAGAATTTATATAAAAATGCGAACTAATAATAAATATTTAATAATAATAACTATAATACTTTCAATAATTCTTTTTGCAGAAGCTTTTTTCTTATTTGGACTACCCAAAATAGTTAATATAGCGGCAAAAGAAACTTTTGTTGAAAAATTATTTGCTGACAAAACAGATGCAACATTGGATATTGAAAAAATAAAACTGAAAACTTATGCCGATTTTTCAGTAGAGATTTCAGCAAACAAACTGGATATTTATGACAAAAAAAACAATACCCCGATAGTTCAATCGAAAAAGCCGAGAGTCAGAATTTCACTTTTCCCACTTTTAATAAAACATCTGAGCTTTAAAGATATAGGAGCCAATGACCTATCATTAAACCTTTTGCGTTATAAGGATAAAAAATGGAATATTGAAAAAATAATTTTCAAAAGTGATAAAAAAACACTAAAAATAAAAGCTAAAAAATCAAGAATTAACCTTTCAAATTATGATATAAAAATAGACGACAAGTTCTATAACAAGCATTTTAAAATCAACGGAGAATATTTTAAAATTGCAAATTTCACAATGGATAAATTAATTGATGTTGATACCTACGGAACAATTACAGCACCTGGAGTCAATACAAATTATCAACTGCATATCCATTCAAACTTGCCATTGAAAAATCATTTATCAGACAAAGATTTTACTATTTCCGGATATATTAACAACATTGAACCAGAATATTTTTCACCCTATATAACAAAATACCTCGGCTCAAACACTACACAAATAAAAGGTAAAGCCTCTTTAAATATTTATACAAAAAGAATTTCTAAAAAAGAAAAAGGAATAGTCCTTGAAAGCGTATGGAACAACGTATTCATAAAGAAAAACCCTGTTGAATATTCAATTTCAGCCCCTGATAAAACTATCATAAAAGGTAAATTAGACCTCAGAGGCAAAAACGCTATTTTGAAAACTTTTTCGCTAAAAACCAACAACTTCAGCATTCTTGCTAAAGGAACAATCAATCAATATAACTCAAAGAAGCCAAAGCCTGATATTTCAATAACCTTACCAAAATCAAAACTTCAAGATATTGCAGCATTTTTACCCGACAATCTTCTCCCGGGAAGAAGCGAAATCAAAAAAATCAAGCACTACGGGATAAAAGGTGACGTTGTTGCAAATGTCACAATAAAAGGAAAGTTGCCCCAACCTGATATTACAGGTGTTGTAACATCTCATAATCTTCAGATTTTAAAGGATATGGACGCTTTTCACAGAGGCGACGTAAAGCTTACTTTCGACAAAAGAAAATTGCACACGCAAGCAAATGTTTACTTAACGAAAACCAAAGAATTTGTAGATGTTGACGGCATAACCCATATTTATATGGACGACAAAAATCACTTCAAAATAATTTCATCACCTACCGTCGAGCTAAAAACTACTCAAAAATTATTACTTCCAATCCAAGATGTCTTTATGTTCCAACTCGGGCCTGTTCCTGAGATGAAAATCACCAAAGGAAAAGGAAGAACTGCTCTATATATTAGTGGCACAAAATATGACGGCACCGTCGATGGATATGTAAAATTCAACAACGCAGAAACCACATATAACGGCATCTATGGGATTATTAAAAATGCTACGGGAGAAGTTCTTTTTAACAAAAAAGTTATAAGCTTCCAAACCAAAAAGGCTTTTATTGATAATCAGTTTATTTCAATTTTCGGAAAAGCAAAAATGGAAAAAGATGTGGACTTCAATATTGAAGCTAAAAACATCAACGCTGATTTTTTACTCCGTATGCTTAAACATAGCACGCTTTTAGAAGAAATTAATGATAAATTATATTTTTTAGAAAAAGCCAGAGGCAATACAAAAATCAAAATAAATATAAAAGCAAAACTGCCAAAAGCCACCCCCGAAACATATGGTAAAAAGATTTCACAAGAAGACCTTTTAAAAGATATGCTAGTTAATGGAGCTATAACCTTTGATAACGCCAACGCAATGGTTAAAGATTTTTCAATGCCAATAATAAATATCAAAGGCTCGATAACCTTTACACGCGACCAAGTTACGATAAAAGGGCTCAACGCAAAATTACACAATTCATTATTCACAATTAACGGAAAAATCATAACCGATTTAAAAAGCAACATTCCTGATATCGACCTTACGGCTCAAAGTTCAAAAGTATCTTTAAATGACATTGCAGCAATGATTTTGAGCTCAAAATATGCGTCCAAAATCGACAATAAATCATTAAATCTTGCCCACATTAAGGGATTTTCTACTTTAAAATGCCACTATAAAGCAAAATCAAAAGTCATAAACTTAAACGATATAAGCCTTTATATGTTATTTATTCCCCAAAAGACACAATCTTCTTTGATGATAAACGCAGGGTCCATCGAGTTAAAACACGGAAATGCAAATTTTGATAATATTACAGGAAAACTATTCGGCTCACCTCTAAAAATATCAGGAAATATTCATTCTATATTTTCCGAAAAACCTAACTATAAGCTGAAAGTGAATGCCTCAAATGTTGACATAAAAATTCTCGACTACTTAACTTCACATAACAAACTACCGAAAAAAATCAACTTTGTACTTTCGCAATACACAAATTATCTTGGGAAAGTAAGCCTAGACGCAGACATAGCAAACAAATCAATAAAAGGAAATGTTGCCTTAAACAATGTGCAATTTGTGCATAAATATTCAGGCGTCCCAATCCTTTTGAACAATGCGTCGATAAAATTGAATACAAACAGAATAGTTATAAAACCGCTCACCGCAACAATCGGAACGTCGCCTTTATATGCAGAATTAATAATTTCAAACATACTAAAAAACCCCTCAATTGACGGCTATTTCACGACCAAAATAACAAATGATTTTGTCGATACATACGTAAATACAAAATTGAGCTATCCTGTAAAAATAAAAGGCGATGTAACACTTTCAGCAGACCTTTCCGGAACCATTGAAAATCTTGCGGTAATGCCAACGTTAAAGTTAAACGAAGGAGCAGATTTATCATACTTGAGCTCTAATTTAGGCGATGAAAACGTCGTTAGAGAACTCAGAGGAAACTTCTATTCTTCCCCGACCCAATTGACTATTAAAAAAATAGATTATCTAAAATATATGACCTCTCAAAATAACAGAACCTACCCCCTAAACTTTGCAACGATTAAAGGAACAGCTATTAAACATGGAGAAAAATACATACTTGATTCCTTATACGTAAAAACAACAAACGGACTTCCGGCGAGATTGTTGAACTTTGCCTTCAAAAAATCCCTGCTAAAACAAGGCTCTTTCAACTGCAATATGTTTTACAAAATGAACCATACGACCAAAATTCCAAAAGTATTTGGCTCAATAGATTTACGCAATATAGATATTCCGCTCTATGACACATTGATAAAAGATGTAAGCATAATATCTACCCAAGACAATATCACAGCGAATGTAAAGGGAAGTGCCGTCAACTCTGACTTTTCAATAAAAACGAATATCGTAAACAGGCTATCTTACCCAATAAAAATTAAAAATCTTGATATTGAATCAAAACGATTTAACTATGATGAACTTTTGAACACAATGAACAAAATGAGTCTTGAAAATTATCAAAAGAAACCCTCACAACAACAAGGTTTACCAGAGTTTAATCTGTCCAATATTTCTATAGATTCAGGGAGCATAAAAGCAGGTGACATAACGTTTAAAACACTTCCTGCACATAACTTATCCACTAAATTTTCTTTAAAGAATTCAGTTTTTAACCTTTCTGATATAAATTTCGAAATAGCAGGAGGAACCTTAACAGGTACCAGCGAATATGATTTCAATACAACAAAAATAGAAGCCGAACTTACTGCACGAGGCGTAGACGCAAACTCAATGGCTACTGTTTTTTATGATATGAAAAACCAAATATACGGAAAAATGAATTCACAATTTTACGTCTACACAAAAGGAACAAATCAAGAAACAAGGCTCAAAAACCTTGGAGGACGTGTATATTTCAGAATATCAGACGGAAAAATGCCAAAACTCGGCTCACTTGAATACTTATTAAGAGCCGGCAACCTTATAAAAAGCGGGCTTACAGGACTAACCATAAACAATATTGTAGACATAGTTAATCCGATAAAAACAGGAACTTTCTCCTCAATCAATGGTAGCTTTACTTTATCTAACGGAACAATCGAAAACTTAGAAATCTATTCAAAAGGCGAAAATCTAAGTATCTACCTCAAAGGTACCTACGATATAGTTAATGCAAATGCCGATATGAAAGTCCTAGGCAGACTATCAAGAAAGATTTCAACCGTTCTCGGACCGGTCGGAAACGCCTCTTTGAACTCATTCTTTAAGCTTATTCCGGGGGTGATTCTTTCCGAAGCAGATAGAGCTAAATTCTTAAAAGACCTTTCTAAAATCCCCGGACTCGAATTTTCTATAAATGATTATAGAATTTTCCAAGCAAAAATCGATGGAAACATTAACGGTGACAAATACGTTTCATCTTTCAAATGGATTGAATAGTTAAAATTTCTTTATAAATACTGGAAAAAACACTATAGATAATATTTAATGGAATGATGATACCAACAAACACATTCAGCCAATTTAATAACTATATTCCCTCTAAGTTTAGCCAAACTCAAATTGTTAAACACCACCCCCCACAAAACAAAGAAGAGAAGAAAGGCTTAAAAGCGGCGAAAAATGAATTATTTTTCGCACTTGGAATTATGGCAGCAACTGCCTCAGCTTCTGCATTGTTGATTAAACGCCCTCAAAAAATTAAAAATATTATCAAATATACCTCACCTGAAAATGACACGATTATTCCCACAGTTGTGAAAAATATTGAAGCAACTTCTTTAGGAAAAAAGTATTTAAACTCAAAAGAGTCGATATTTAATTTTATAAATAAAATTGATGAACCTGCAACTAATGTAAAAGAATTTTTATTAGCAATAACCGCCGATAAAGACAAGGGCTTCGACTTTATAAAAGAAATAACCCAAGACCCGAGAAAATCAAAAAATATCGTTAATACTTTAATACAAAAAGTCGGTGGCAAAAACAATTTTACAGATTGGTATTATCATCCTAAAGGGTACGCAAAAGCCTACTCTCAATTCATTGGCAGGTTTTACAACAAAAGTGACAGCCTTGATAATCTTACAAAATTCACTCCAAGCTGGAGTTTATATGGCGTAAGAGAAAAATTCGGCACTTTAGGCTCCCTGCCTAAAGAATTCGGTTCGAAAGAAAAATATCAAGAATTAATAGATTTATTAAGAAAAAACCAATCTGCCAACAGTGACTTTGAATATGAAAATTTAAAAATAAAGTACATGAATAAAGGCTATTCGGCAAAAACTGTAGCTAAAGTATCTTCGGAAGATAAGAATTATATCGTAAAATTCCAACAATATCTCCCCTCCGATGAGCAATCTCAAGAAATGTACCAAATGCGAAGTGCTGCAGATTCTATTTTTACTAACGCTAAAGTGGATTCATATTTAACTCAAAATAATTGCAAAAATTCTGTTAAATTTTACTACTATGACCCCAAAACAGAATCTTCTGTTTATGATTTTATAAAAACGACCCCATCACACGAGCAAATAAATCCAATGGAAGCAAATAACTATATGCCTGATATGAACGCCTTGGGAGTCTATATGAACGATATCAATCTGGGTAATTTTTCCGAAGATATGACAAAAGTAATCGATATCGGACACGCTAGTTTTAAGGATATTTTACGTCCGGTTTTTTCAGAAAGAGCGAATAATATTCCAAACGCATCAGGCTTTGATTTTGCAGAAGATATGTACGCAAAACAACTCCGAGAAGCCACTAAATAAAGCTGTTTTGAGAATTTTTGGCAGAGCCTGAATTCATCATATCAGCTAAACGCCTTATCGACAGGGTTTTACAAAGATTTAGAACAAATATTTTTTATGACAAAATATCTGCAATCACATTGTTTGCGAGCTTTTGCGGCAATCAAGCAATTCAAAAAAGTCTTATTTTTCCGACAAAAAAGGTGCATACCCAACAAGTACGCACCTTTTGAAGCTATGACTGTATTATTATTTTAAAGGAATTGATAAATCAGAATTTAACAATACATATACAAAATCATTTTCATCAGCTTTGAAAGCCAAACCTGGAGTTACAAAACCAGTAACTAAGCCAACACCTGCACCAACAGGAAGACCTATTGCAGCAGAACCGATAGCATAATTTTTCGGGTTTGGAATAGCAGCAAATCCGGCACCTGCTCCAGCACCGATAGCCGCACCACCAGCTGTATAAGCGGCAACTTTACCGGCAGTAGCTAATTTTGAAGCTGAAAGAACGCCATCTTTATCGTTCAAGACTTTACCATTAATACCGATTTGTTTACAAGATGGCAAAACAACTTTTGTGAATAAGATAGTAACTTCAGCATTTTTGTTGAATTTTTGTTGAGGAACTAAATTTTGGATATAGCCGATAATTTGAGTTTTTCTCGGAAGAACCAAAGTTCCTTCTTGAGTGCACAAATCTTCAGGCAAAACGAAAGTAACGGCTTGACCTACTTGAACATTTTTAGAGTTAAAAGGTTCAGCAAAATAAGCTTTTAAAACGTTTCCTGAAACAACTACTTTTCTAAAATTAGTAATTTTAACTTCGTTTGAAGCAGCATCTTTATAAACATTTAAGTGTTCTGTAGCAACCAAAACTTCTTTAGCTAAATATTTGTCGCTAACCATATTTAAAGAAGCTTGTAATTTGTAAAGTAAAACAGCAGCTTCAGCTCTGTTCAAAACTTTAACAGGAAGCAACTTTTCAGCATCCGGATAATTTACATAAATATTCAAACCTATAGATTTTGCATATTGAGTTTTAGCCCAAGCAGGAATATCTTTAGAATCTTTGAAATTAGTCAAAACATTCATATCGACAGCCGTGTCTTTAGTGATATGGCTGATGATAGAAGCAGCTTCTGATTTATTAATAACATTTTCAGGTCTGAAAGTTTTATCAGGGTAGCCATAAATCAAACCAAGTTGTTGTGACATAAGGATATCGCCGTATGCCCAGTGGTTTTTAGCAACATCTTTAAATTTGTTTGTTTCAGACAATTGAGGTGCTTTGTGACCCAAAGCTCTCAACAACATAGAGTTAAATTGTGCTCTAGTAACGTCTTTTTCAGGAGCGAAAATGCCGTTAGAAGTATTCATAACTCCGTCATTTACGACTGCATTGATTTCTTTAGCAGCCCAATAATTCGCAGGAACGTCTTTAATTTCAGCAGAAAATGCAGTATTTGCAAAGCCGATAGCTAGTAAAAACGCAGCGAATAAAGATAATAGTTTTTTCATTTTTAATCTCCATTCTCGAAAAACTGTAACCTAAGTTGACTTGATTATACATTAAATTCCAGTTTTTTACAAATGAGAATTTACTTTTGAAAAAAGTAAACAAACTGTATAAGTTCAATTCATTGCACCGTATTTTATTATTTATTTAACATTTATAGACACAATGTCATTCTGAGGATTTATCCGAAGAATCTTTTTGACGAGAGATCTTCGCTATGCTCATTACGACGAGGAATCCCAAAAGCAACTTTACTACTAATCAAGTTGGCGTCTGAGTGACTTTAGCTTATTTAAACTCCAGGTCACTATTTTAATATACAAGCAAAAAAGTTAAAACTTTTCATTTACCGTGACGCCATTTTCTAAAGCTCATTGTTCGCCTCTACAAGAGGGGCAACACTGAAAAATAAAAGCCGTGTCACTACCTATCGACACCAGAGCGACGAAAGACTCCATCTGAATACCTCCTCCAAGAAGCAACTGCACCCGCAAGTAACACCTTAGTGCTGCTACGTTCCCGTCCTGACACGGTTCGGTGGCTTACGCCACAGCTGACCTTGACGTCATCAATATTCAAATTTCATATTCCGCACCCGAATGCCTCACAGTAGGCTCTGCACCTCGCTAAGCGTTCGAGTCAAGAGATCCGCTAAATCCCCGTGGAACACGGCTTCAATATTTTATCCCAAAAATAAACCTCTGGCAAATCCCTACTACGACAATTGTAAACTTTTCTTATTAGTTAGAGCATGAAATCCAAATTCATTAGTGAAAAAATTTATGTTTTGTTTTAAAATACATAGAAAGCAAAGGACTGGCGGAAACATGAAACATTCAAAATATTCAGCTGTTATTGTAGGAAGCGGTATTGCAGGACTTTATGCCGCATTAAAATTGGTGGAAGAAATTAATTTGCCCGACGGCGTTCTTGTCATGACAAAGGCAAACCTCAAAGAATGCAACTCAAGATATGCTCAAGGCGGTATTGTTGCAGTAATGCCTGAGGTCAACAAGCCTGACTCTACAAGTCTTCATATCTCAGACACAATCAAAGCAGGTGCAGGGCTTTCAGACTTTAACACTGTAAAATTTATTTCAGAAAATTCTGATGAAGTTATAAAAGATTTATTGAAATACGGAGTTGAATTTGACAGAGATTCTGAAAATAAACTTCGTTTTACTCGTGAAGGTGCCCACAGCGTAAACAGAATACTTCACTCAGGTGGCGACGCAACTGGTTATGGCATTGAAAAAGTGCTTGTTGAAAGAGTAAAAGAAAACCCTGAAATCAGCGTATATGAACAAACTACTGCTGTTGAACTTTTAATCAATGCAGACAAAGAATGCAAAGGGCTTATCGCTTACAACTCAATTACAGACGAATATGAAACGATTTATTCATCAGCAATTATTCTCGCTTCAGGCGGTGCAGGACAAATCTACAGCCACACTACAAACCCTAATGTCGCAACAGGCGACGGAATTGCCCTCGCTTATAGAGCCGGAGCTTTAATTCAAGATATGGAATTTATCCAATTTCACCCAACAGCATTCAATGCAATCGGGGAAGACAATATGTTCTTAATATCAGAAGCCGTTAGAGGTGAGGGTGCAAAACTCGTTGACGAAGACGGAAAAAGATTTATGCTTAATTACGATGAAAGAGCAGAACTTGCCCCTCGTGATATCGTAACTCGTGCTATGTTCAGCGAAATGAAAAAAGCAAACGCCAAAGTTATGCATCTTGATGCAACAAACATAAACAAAGAAAAATTTTTAGAAAGATTCCCAAATATCACCAACATGTGCAACAAAAACGGAATTGACCCGACAAAAGCCTACATTCCTGTTTCGCCCGCTGCTCACTACACAATGGGCGGAGTAAAAACAAATATGGAAGGAATGACTTCAATTTCGGGGCTTTATGCAATTGGTGAAACATCTTGCACAGGGTTACACGGAGCTAACAGGCTTGCCAGCAACTCCCTTCTTGAATGCGTCGTAAGTGCCCATGAACTTGTAAACAATTTAGGGTTCAGAAACTTGGAAATCTCCGATTCTATCGATGAAAACGTTATGGCATCTGTCAGAAAATATCAATCTGATGATGAATATCACGAAATAAACGTAAACAAATTGAGATATCAATTGCAAGAAATGATGTGGCAAAATGTTGGAATTGTAAGAAATCAAAAAAATCTCGAAATTGCAGAAAAAGAACTTGAAAAAATAAAAACAGCATTTCAATACTCTGACAAATGCACAACTCGTGAAGAATACGAGCTTCGCAACCTCATAACTGTTGCCGGATTGATTATCGAATTCGCTTTAAACCGTAAAGAATCAAGAGGGGCTCACTACAGAGAAGATTTCCCTCAAAAAGCAGACATTGCTTGCCACCATACATACTCAAAGGAAAACAAAACTTATGCCAAAATACTTGCTTCATAACTTTATAATTGACAATCATATAAAAACTGCACTTGAAGAAGACATAGGCTTTGGGGATATATCTACTGACTATTTAATCTCTGATGACGACCAAATTACATCCTACCTAAACACTAGAGAAGACGGCATTCTTTGCGGAATGGATATCGTAAAAAGAACATTCAAAACATTGTCTCGCAGAGTCGTTATCGAATCATATTTTGAAGACGGTGACAAAATAAAAAAAGGCGACACTTTAGCAAAGATTTCAGGACCTGCCAGATTTATTTTAACAGGCGAAAGAACTGCATTGAATTATGTTCAACGTCTAAGCGGTATCGCAACTGAAACAAACAAATATCAAGAAGCTATAAAACCTTACGCTGCAGGAATTACAGACACAAGAAAAACAACTCCCGGGTTTAGACTTTTTGAAAAATATGCCGTAAAAGTAGGTGGAGCAAAACTTCACAGATTCAATCTTTCAGATTGCGTTATGCTAAAAGATAATCATATAAAATTTGCAGGCTCAATAAAAGCTGCCGTTCAAAAAGTTAGAGAAAACATCTCTCACGCTCACAAAATTGAAGTTGAATGTGATACTCTAGAGCAGGTCAAAGAAGCTCTAAAAGCAAAAGCTGACATCATAATGTTCGACAATATGACAATTGATGAGATGAAAGAGGGCGTCGAATTGGTCGGCAAAAAAGCTATGACAGAAGCCAGCGGAAATGTAAAACTTGATACGGTAAATGAAATCGCATCAACCGGTGTAAACGTAATTTCATCAAGTGCTATTGTAGCTAAAGCTTTTCCACTCGATATCGGCTTGGATATGTAAAAAATATTTGCAAAATCATAAAAAATAAGCGAAAATAAACCTATCTTAATCTATTAAGGGAGGTTTATTTGTGGAAATAGCAGTTTGTATAAAACAAGTCCCGGACACCAACGATATAAAGTGGACAGAAAATAACACCATCCAAAGAGAAGGCGTTGAAAGCATTATCAACCCTTTCGACGAATATGCAATTGAATCTGCAGTAAGACTAAAAGAAAGCGTTGGCGGACATATCACCGTAATAACAATGGGCCCCAATCAGGCTGAAGATATTTTGAGAAAAGCTATGGCTATGGGCTGTGATGACGCATTTTTAGTAAGCGATAAAAAGTTCTCGGGTGCTGACACGGTAGCAACCTCAAAAACTCTGGCTCAAGCCATAAAAGAAAAAATTCCCAAAGTAGATTTAATAATTTGCGGTCAATTTGCAACTGATGGCGATACCGCTCAAACAGGTCCAAGTATTGCCCAAAATCTCGATTTCCCTCAAGCTACCTACGTAAAAGAAATCATTGTTGCTGACGATACAACAATTACCGTAAAAAAAGAAATCGAAGACGGAATTGAAACATTAAAAATCAAGCTTCCGGCACTAATCTGCATGCAAAAATGCGACTACGAACCAAGAATACCAAGAATATTGGGCTACATAAAAGCTCAAGATAACAATATCCCCGTTTTTAACGCAGAAGCTATAAATATTGATTCATCAGAAGTCGGAATAAAAGGCTCTCCAACTTACGTCAGCAAAGCGTTTAGACCAGAGCAAAAAAAACGTGGCGAAATTATACAATTCACTCCAAACGATGATTCAATACAAAATTTGTGTTCTAAAATAAAAGATTTTTTATCACAAGAAGGAGGCGTTTAAATGGAAAATAAAGGAATTTTAATCTACGCTGAATTGACTCGAGATAAAAAACTTGCCCCTGTAGCCATAGAGCTCGTAAATAAAGCCGTTGAGCTTTCAGAAAAGCTTGGCAATGTTGAAATATCAGCTCTTATCGTTGGACAAAAAGATGATTTTAAAGAAGAAATCGAATTATTATCTCAAAGTGGTGCCGACAAAGTAATATTGACTAACAACTCTGAATTGTATGAATATTCAACCGAATTTTATGCACAAACAGTTATGGACGCAATCAAAAAATATACCCCTGAAATCGTTTTAATCGGTGCTACAACTCAAGGCCGCGACCTTGCCCCTAGAATTTCTTCAAGTTTGAAAACAGGATTAACAGCCGATTGTACAAAGCTTGATATTAACGAAAAAGGACAACTTGCTGCAACAAGACCAACCTTTGGCGGAAATCTTATGGCGACAATTCTATGCAAGACCTTCCCGCAAATGGCGTCAGTTCGCCCAAATGTTTTGCCTAAGCCAACTGAAAAATTAGAAAAAAATACCATTGTTGAATACCTCAACAACGACCTGTCAAACATCAAAAGACGTGTCGAAATAATAAACTTTGCACAAAATATCCTTAACCAAGAAATTGGTCTGAATGAAGCAGAAATAATTGTTGCAGGTGGCAGGGGAATGAAATCTGAAGATGGTTTTAAAATATTAAACGACCTTGCCGAAACACTTCACGGCTCAGTCGGAGCTTCAAGAGCAGCCGTTGATGCAGGCTGGGTTGACCACTCAATCCAAATTGGACAAACCGGAAAAACAGTCACTCCTAAGCTATACATTGCCTGTGCGATTTCTGGAGCAATTCAACATATTGCCGGCATGAGTGCATCAAACAAAATTATCGCCATCAACAAAGACCCGAAAGCCCCAATTTTCGATATTTGTGATTATGGTATAATTGGTGACGTATTTGAAATCATACCGAATTTAACTAAAATATTAAAAGAAAACAATTACACAACAAAGGAATAAAAATGAACGAAACACAAACGCAAGAAACAAATGTTTCAGCTAAAACAAAATCAACAAACGGACTACAAAAGTTCACTACAATGCAACTTTTGAACTTCTGTTTAGGATTTTTTGGATTACAATTTGCATGGCAAATGAGAATTATTCTCTCAGGTCCAGTAACAGAAGGACTCGGAGCTTCACCCTTCATATTCGGCTTAATCTGGCTTGCAGGTCCTGTAACAGGAATGGTTATTCAACCGATTATCGGCTCTATGAGTGACAAAACTTGCACAAGATTCGGAAGAAGAAGACCTTATTTGCTTTTAGGTGCTATTCTTGCCAGTTTGGCGTTATGGATATTCCCAAATTCTGCCGGAGTTGCTGCTAAAATAGCCGGATTATTGCACATTCCGACTCCTGTTTTAGGCGGACTGCTCGTTGCAGCTGTTATGATTTGGGTCATCGATGCTTGCGTAAACGCTGCTCAAGGTCCATACAGAGCATTGGTTCCTGATATTATTCCTCAAGAACAACATTCTTTGGCTAACTCTTTTTTAAGTTTTGCAATTGGCTTAGGCTCTGTAATCGCAGCCGGTACAGCACCTTTCCTTAAATGGATTTGTAACTATCAAATGTCTATCGAAGCTCAATTTATAATGGCGGCTCTTGCGTTTTCCCTAGCTATGATTTGGACTTGTTTAACAACTAAAGAACAAACCTCTAAAGACATGCCTGTCGTAGAAAAAGAAGAAAAAACAAAGATTAAAGAAGATGGATTTATCACAAAATTAAAAGACTTCTTCTCATCTTCACCCGAAGTCGGTAAAATCTGCACAATTCAACTTTTCACTTGGATTGGGACAATGAGTATGATGATTTTCTTTACTCAATATGCAATCCATACTTTGTGGCAAGTGCCTGACCTTACAACAGCTTCTGCCGCTGTCAAATCATCATTTGAAGCTGCAACATTGCAAGCGACAAACTTTTCATCAATTTCATTTGCTGTTTTCAACCTAGTGTGCTTTATCGTTTCAATCCCAATAGGTATTTTGTCCTCAAAATACGGCAACAAAAAAGTCCATTTAGTATCATTAATATCAATGGCTATTGCTTATATCGGAATGGCTATAAGCAGTAACCACGCTGTAGTTTTGGCATTAATGGGTTTGGCTGGAATCGGTTGGGCAAGCATATTGGCACTTCCTTTTGCAATGCTGTCTAAATACATCAAACCCGGTTCAGAAGGTTCTGTTATGGGGATTTTCAACATCTTCATCGCAGGTCCTCAAGTTATTGTCTGCACTATTTTGTCAGCATTTATCACAACTTGCTCTTTCAAAATGTCTACGGGAATAAACTATCACTGGGAATACGCCCTATTTGTAGGTGCTGTTGCTCTAGCTTTAGCAGCTATCGTTACCGCTTTAATTAACGAAGAAGCATAGTTTATACAAAAGAATTAATAAAAAGCTTGAACTTGTTAGTTCAAGCTTTTATTTTACAATTTTTTCACTGACTTCGGTCAAATTTTGATTTGCACCGAGCTCTTTATCTAGCCTTGCAAAAAATATTTTATAAGCTGTTTCATCTTTTACGTGAATGATTTTTATTCTGTTTTTCTTACCTGTCAAAAGTCTTAAAAGCACCATATCTCTTTGACCTAACATATCGGTTTGCATATCAGCTCTAACGATTGTTTTTCCGTTTTTAGGAGTCACGTTAACTGACAAAATAACCTTTAGTTCCTTGTCTTTAAACTCATTTGCAACAATCCAAACATCGCTCACTACACAATAAGAACGAAGCCCATAGGTAACAATTGTTTGAAAAATATCAAAGCCCATTTTACCTAAAAAGCCGACTACTAAAAACATATTAACATCACGAGCCGTTAAAGATTTAGTAGCTTTAATGTAGTATAAATCTTCTTCTATCAATAGCGGCGAATAATTTTGTTTCACAATTATATTTTTAACAGCCTCCATCACTATTTGAGGATTTTGGACATCATAAGTCCTTGTCTGATAAGAGTTAAGCTCCTCCTCGGTGACAAGTTTTTTTTCTGCTGCAAAAGCAGGGGATATGACTCCACCCAAAATAATTGATATAATTGTCAAACACAAAATTTTTTTCATCTTAGTTATTTATGTCTCTTTTTAGGTTTAATATTAGCAGTTTGAGTTTTCTTTATTTGTTCAAAGGTTGACTCTGTTGATAATGAAGTTTGTTCCTTATTTTGCTGCAAAGAAGCCTCCTCCGGCGATTTATAAGAGTCTAATTCTACTTGCAATTTGTCGAAAAAGTTATCGTAAAAAGTTTTGTCAACCAAATCGGCAACTTTAATTTCGACATCATACATGTTTAAGATTTTTTTTCTCGCTCTCACCCGAACTAACGTCTTTGAGCCGGCAGAAGTAACTGTATAATTTCCCTCTGTCCTTGCAACTGAGTATCTCTTAATCCCTGTCATTAGTTTTTTACACCCGAAAGTTTCTTTAATATCAATATATGGGTCATAAGTGTCAAATTCTTTTGCAGCAAGGATATACCCGATTTTCGAGTCTGTTTGCTCAACAAAATAATACTCATCTTGCAAAACATTCAAAATCGATTTCATAACTTTAAAAGTATCAGCTGTTTCAAAGGTTCTTTCTTGCATTGTTCTAAGTTCAGAAGCAGAAAGTTTCAATGTCGGTTGTTCGCTTTCTTTAGCTGAAACAACGCCATTTGAACACACATACACTGCAAATAGAAATATCACGATTAACTTTTTCATTTTTGCTCCTAATCGAATCATTTTTATTAATTATAATCTAAGTGACGTATTTTTTGCAAATAAATACATCCTTATTTGTAAATACCGAAAAATACTGTTATAATACTAACCGACTATTTGCGTATAATAATACCTTTTTATCAAAACGCAATCACACCGATTTTTAATCGCAGATACCATTTAAAATTAGGATTCTTATAATGGAAATTTCTAAAGAACAATTTAAGAAAATCATCGAACTCTCAGGACTCGATGATATAGACATCAACAACTGCACTTTAGTAGATTTTTCAAGAGCTATTGTCGAAATAGAGCGTAAACTCAATTTCTTTGACACAAGTATATCGTTCGATAATGCTTCTGATTGCAAAAACGTCTTGATTGTTGACGATTTGGAACTTTCTATCTATCAATTAAATCAACTTTTGAAAAAAATAGGAATTCATCCCTCTGTTGCGAGAAGCAAAGATGAAGCTATTGCTGAACTAAGAAAAAAAAGCTTAGATTTTATTTTGATAGACCTCTTTTTACCGGACTCAAAAGACGGTTTTGCTCTACTTGAAGAAGCTGTCAAAGTTAAAAATGAAACTCAACCTAATTTGAAAATTTTAGTAATGTCAGGAACAGATGACAAATCAGTCATCGACAACTGCTACAAATTGGGTGCTGATGGCTATATAGCAAAAAGTGAAATGTGGCATACAGAAATATTGAAATACATGAATACAATATTAAGAAAAAATGATAATGCCGATTTCGTAAAAATTTCAGAATCTGCAAATATCACAACATATACTGTCGCACGCTTGAACAGCAAACAAACTCTTTCTGAAATCACCGAAGACATAAACTCAACTGTCTTGGTCGGTTGCAAAAATATAATTCTTAATCTTGAACAGGTTACATCTTTTGACCCAGACAACGCTTATGTTTTTGCCGAAATCTACAAAATTTGTGCAGGAAATGAAGGCGTTTTCGCCATTGCAAATCCATCTGAAAAAGTTAAAAAAGCACTGTCTTTCGCTTACTTAGACGGAATTATCCCTCTTTTCTACTCAGTCAGTGCTGCAATAAACTATATCGAAAACAAAGCCTAAGCTTCAGTTTCCATCATATCTACACGTCTTTGGTGACGTCCTGCTTCAAAATCTGTTTCAAGCCAAATTTTTACAATATCTTTTGCAAGCTCTGAGCCGATAATTCTTTCGCCGAAACAAAGAACGTTCGCATCGTTATGGAGTCTTGAATATTTTGCTGAACACGTATCAGAACAAGCTATTGCTCTAATTCCTTTAATTTTATCAGCTACAATTGCCATTCCTAAACCAGTTCCGCAGACCAAAATACCTCTATCAAAATTGCCATTTACGATTGATTTAGAAACCTCTTTCGCAATCACCGGATAATCAACGGACTCGGGAGAATTTGTTCCGAAGTCTTTTACCTCATACCCGTTTTCTTTTAAATAATCTATTATTTTATTTTTTAATTGATATCCGCCATGGTCAGCTCCGATTGCTATTTTTATATCAGACATTTTTATCCCTTTCAGCTTGTTGTAAATGCAATTTTATTGTAACAAAAGTTAATTTTAAGGTCAAAAATAGTCATGAAAATAGCGTAATTTATCTTTATATATATAGTTAGGGCGAAAGATTATATTTTTATGGAAAATTATCAAGTTACACAACCTCAAACGACACCGATGCAACAGCAACAAAGCTATATGCAACAGCCGATTGCACCTGCTCAAAACACTCAAGCAGCTCAACCGACTCAACCTGCAACAAGTGCTTCTGGCGTCAATATTATGATTTACAATCCGACTGCCAACGGTGGCTCAGGGGGGCTGCCTCAAGCATATCCGTCAAATTATTATTTGCAACCACCTGTTTTTAACAACAATAATAATTTTCAACCGCAAATGCCTCAACAACCTCAAGCTACAACCCCTGTAGCTGAACAACCACAGGCTGCTGCACCTATGGCTGAAACAAAAACTGAAAACAAAAAAACAGGAAAAACCAAAAAAGTCATAGAATTAACTGATGATTATATCAAAACATTGGAAAACTATTTGAGAAACCCAAACAAAGAAACAAGAATGATGGGTGCTAAAGAACTCGCAAAAAGATTTGAAGAAGATGACACAAGAAAAAATGATAGAGCCCTAAATGCTTTATTAGACTTGGCTCTTCAAGATAAATCGGCAGATGTCAGAGCCCTTGCTTTAGCGACTATAAGTGGCGGTTTAGCTCAAGGGGACGATACAACTGTAAAACTTCTTCAACAAATGCAAAAATCTAACTCTGCATACGGGCTGGATGCATTAAACGCAACAGATGCACTATTAAAAATGTCAGGCAACACTATAGAAATCCCCGACAACTCTCCTGACAAACCTAAAAAACAAAAAGAAGAAACCGAAGAAACTAAATAAAAAAAGCCTCTACGGGCACGGAGCAAAAAATGGGTAAGTATTCAATAATTTCAAAAGGCATAGGAGCAGCTGCAGCCGGCATGATGCTTTATGATGCAGGCAGAGCCGGTGTCGTAAATTCTGCAAAAACACAAAAATGCTACACTGCCGACAGACTCCCTGACCAATATATCAACTCTATGAGAATGAACGACAACAGTGCAATCGGAAACAAGCTCAAAAAAGGTTTATTCAAATGGCAAATGGACGATAATATCGGAGAATTTTTCTCCTCAATTGGTGGATTTTTCTCAGGTGCCGGTACAAGTCTGGTCAGCAATGTAATTCCTGCTGCATTAGCAACAGGAGCTATAATGTTTAAAAAAGCAGGCAAATTCTGCGGACTCGGGCTTCTTGCTTGCGGGGCAAAATATCTGCTATATGACGTTTTAAATGTCGGAAAACCGAAACAAATAACTTAAAATCAAAAGCTTGAGTTAATTCTCAAGCTTTTTCTATTAATATTAAACAATTTAGTCAGAAATTTTTTTACAGCATCTTCCCCCCATAACGGTATCCAAATACAACATCGCACTTGTATTATCATTGGCAAATCTAACTTTTTCAACCAATTCAGCTGCTGTTGATTCTTCTTCTACCTGCTCATCAATATATATACGCAAAAATGAAGCGGAAGGTCTATCATTATCTTCATCTGCATAATCGGCAAGTTTATTAATCAAAGAAGATATATAAACCTCATGTGCCAACATTGACTCAAAAACATCAAGAATTGACGCAAACTCCTTAGGCGGTTCTTGAATTGACTCCAAAGCAACCCGTCCTCGTCTTTCTATAATGTATTTGTAAATAGATTTTGCATGTTCAAGTTCTTCTTCAACTTGGATATGCATCCAGTTTGCCATACCTTTGAAATTTTTATCTTCAAGATAAGCTGCCATTGACAAATAAAGATACGCTGAATATAATTCTTTATTTATCTGGTCATTAAAAGCTCTTTGCATTTTGTCACTAATCAATTTTCTGCCCTCCATAAGCCGTGAACATTACACAATTCTCGTGCTATGATTTTTTCACATTTACACTTTAAATCCAATTTCGGTTCATCATTTGGACTTAGATATTTTCGTTTTATGTACTTTTTATCAGGGGATATAGCTTCGACAAACATAATATAATGATTTTCTTCCATAGGATGAGGAATAGAACCAACTCTTATAGTTTTTGTTTCTCCATCAAAAGTTATAACCGGTTTGTGTTTTTCTGCTACTCCATCATCATTTGTTTGTTCGGTTAACAGCTCCATTTTTTCACCACAACAGACAAGGTCACCTGCCCCAGGGTGGATAACTTCTACAATATTTCCACAAATATTACACTTGTAGATTTGCATTAATTCAGTCATGAACACCTCCTAAAAATCCATATCAAAAGTATAGAGTTAATAGAGAGTGAGTCCATTGCCGAAAAGACTTAATTCCGGCATAACAATTATACTTATCTTATAATAAATAATTGATTGCTTTATTTGCATACAAAAAGGACGTAAAGAACCTTCTTTATTTAATCTAATTTAGTGAATAAATAACATTTACAATACTGTCTTCAAGGGCTTTTGCATCTTTTTGCGGTGCTGTAAAGTTTTGAACAATAATCGAAACTGCATATATTTTGCCGTTTTTAGCTCTGACATAACCGGCAAGTGCACTTATATTAGCGATGGAGCCTGTTTTTAGCCAAGCGTCGCCCCTTAAATCCAACATTCTCAATGCAAGAGTACCATCTCCCGGTTGTGCCATATTTAGTTGAATATTCTCAAAATCCGGAGATTGATATAATTTGCAAAGTGCATCGGTCATCCAAGTAGTAGAAACTAAATTATTTCGAGATACACCACTCATATCTGCCAACACAACAGGCTCAGTTGAAAGCCCTTTTTGCGTATAAAAATCTTTTACCATTTCAATTGCTTTTTCATTGGTGCCTTGAGAATTGAATTTTTCTGCTGAAGCAACTTTTGCAAAAGATTCGGCTGATAAATTATTACTGTTTTTAAAAATTGAAGGCAAAATATCTGTTGCGTTGTGACACACTTGCCCAACCAATGTCGCATCTTTAGGTGTTTTTCTGGTATCAAAAGATTGTCCTTGATATTTAATATTGTATGTAGTCAAATAATCACTGACTCTATATGCAAAATATCGTGACATATTATTTATTGGAATTGATACACTTTGAGGAGTTTTGAAAGTTCCTGACAAAGTAACAATATCAGGAGATTTCCAATCTTGTCTTTCGATTTTTATCTTTGTTTCAGAGCCGTTTTTTATATTATTCATAACAGCTGTCGGGTACATAGGAGAAACGGTAAATTTTGGCGAAGTCGCAAAATCATTGTTTGAAACATTAACATTAAAAACATTTCCATCTAAATTGTAAGCACTGAATTTCGGCATATAAGAACTTGTTCCGTCATCCCACATCCAGCCTATGCCCCATTCATTTGAGTCAACAACGCTATCGTCAAAATAAATTTTGTTTACAACTTTACAATTTTTACCACGTAAGTCTTTGATTAAATATTTTAATTCATTACTTGTAAGCAAAGGGTCACCTGCTAATTTAAAATACAAGTTTTTGTTTTTATCTTGAAAAATTTGAGTCTTGAACTGATAACCATTCCCTAAAGCGGACATCGCAGCAGGCGTAGTTATTAATTTCAAAGTGGAAGCAGGATGCAAAAGCTTATCCTGATTGTATGAATAATATTCATTGCCGTTTGAAGCATCTTTTATACTGACAGCAATAACCGCAGATTTATTAATCGGTGAGGAGGTAACAATATTGTCAATCGGATTGATTTTTTTAAGAACTTTTGCCTCACCTTGTCCGACAAAAACCACCATTATAAAAAATACTGATAACAGTTTTAGAATATTTTTCATTCTTCCTCCGAAAATTTATACTCACGACAAGTATCACTAAGAGTCGGGATTGATTTTCTCAACTCATACATATCATTCAAATCTATTTCAACTTCAAGAACGCCTTCATTTTCACCCAAAGAAGCTACAATTTCACCCCTTGGGTCAACGACCATAGAGCAGCCAAGATTATGCGTTCCATCTTTTAAAAATCCGGTTTGTGAAACTGCTATCATAAAAGATTGATTTTCAATAGCTCTAGCCTTTTGCAAAGTAGTCCATTGATTCTTTTTAGATGCAGCCCAAGCTCCCATATTAACAAGCAAATCGGCACCTGAATAAGTATATTTTCTAAATATTTCAGGAAATCTCAAATCATAGCAAATTGTAAGTCCTATTTTCCCTACGTCGGTAGTCGCAATTACAACATTTTTGCCCTTTTCGACATAATCACCCTCACAGGCGTCACAATGAGAATAAAGATGCATTTTGTCATACATAGCAATCAATTTACCCTCACGATTATAAACAGGAGAAGTGTTTCGCAACTCTCCGTTATCAAGTTTTCTGATATAACTGCCACCTAAAACATTTGCTCTGAAACTTAATGCGATATTTCTTAAAAAATGCAAAGTTTGAGAATGTTGCATCTCCTCAGCAGCATCTGGAAAAGAAGGGCAATCCCAGCCGACATTCCACACTTCAGGAAAAACAATCAAATCAGGATGCGATTCGACATAAGGAACCAAAAGCTCCACTATTTTATTAAAATTAGCTTGTTTTTGCCCTATTAGAGCTCCATTTTGCACAATTAAAATTTTAACTTTTTTTTCCATATCTGAATTTTATTACAAATGAGCAAAATACACCAGAAAAGTAAACATGTTGAAACAATTATTTTAAGTAATCATCAAAGGATTTTTTTTCTACCTTATAACCGCAACCTTCATGGAGTTGAGCTGGAAAATTGACAAACCGCATCGGATATTTTTTGCACATCGGCAACCTTTTATCATAATCGCTACAAGTCCCATCAGGATTAATCAATTTGCAGGCAAAAATCAAATTCCCCGCTTCATCTTTCCCTTTTATATAAAATCTTTTGTATGCAGGGTATAAAAACTGCATTATTTTGAACTCTTTTTCTGAATATGTATCAAAACTATACATATAATTGCAACATTTTCCGCACTTTTTGCAAGTGCCCGTAATCCTATATTTCATGCGTTCTGGCACGAAATATGACATCAGTTCGTAATACATTGTTTTTAATATATTTATCATAATTTGAAAATTATATTTTCTCTGCTAAAATGTTTGAGTGTTACTAAGATAAGAATAGTATATTATGACTGATTTTGAAATGCCAAGAAAATTTAAAAATCCAAAGAAAAACAACCCCATAAAAACTTTTATCATTATGGCGTTAGCTTTTCTACTCGCTTCTGTAGCGATTTTAAAGGTTTATTTAGCTTCGCTTCCACCTATACAAAACCTTGAATCTTTTAAGCCAACTATCGTTACAAAAATTTATTCAGCTGACGGCGAAATAATTAAAACCTTCACTGCATACAGCTATGAAAAAGTTGATATTTCAGATGTGCCTGACAACTTAAAAAAAGCTATCATTGCAACTGAAGACAAAAACTTTTATCAACACGATGGCTATGATTTGTTCGGCTTAGCTCGTTCAACTGTAGCAAACCTCAAAGCCGGTCACGTGGTTCAAGGTGCTTCTACTATTACTCAACAGCTTTCCAGAATATTGTTCCTTTCTAACGAAAAAACTTTCGACAGGAAGTTTAAAGAAATCATTATATCTGCAAGAATTGAAAAGACAATCTCAAAAGACAAAATCCTTGAAATGTATTTAAACAACGTATATTTGGGTTCTGGAGCCTATGGTGTTGCAGGTGCTTCCACAATATACTTCAATAAACCGTTAAAGAATTTGACTTTAGCTGAATGTGCCCTAATTGCAGGTCTACCTCAAGCACCTTCTGTTTATTCGCCATACAACGACAAAGAACTCGCAAAAGAAAGACGTGCACAAGTTTTGACTCGTATGTATAAAATGAGATACATAACTAAAGATGAATTTGAACAAGCGAAAGAAGAACCTATCCGTTTAAATTCAAACCCTAATATATATACGCTTAACAGAGCTCCTTATTTTGTCGATTACGTAATGAAAGAATTAGAAGCTTTAGGCTTTGATGAAACTGAAATTTCTCAAGGCGGCTATAAAGTTATTACAACTCTAAACTACAAAGCTCAACAAGCAGCTGAAAACGCTATAACAAAAGACCTTGCGGCTTGGAGTATGAGAGGCGATAATCAGCAAGCAGCCGTATTCTCATTCTCTCCGATTTCAGGTGAAATAATAGCTTATGTCGGCGGTAAAAACTACGGAAAAAGCCAATACGACAGAGTTTCCCAAGCAATAAGACCTCCGGGCTCATCTTTCAAATCATTTGTTTACGCTGCTGCCGTTCAAAAAGGCTGGCAACCTACTGACAAAATTGAAGATACACCAATTAGAATTGCCGATTGGGCACCTAGAAATTATGGCGGTAAATACAGAGGGAAAATCCCTCTTTACAAAGGCGTAATGGTTTCTTCAAATGTCGTAGCTGTCAGATTGATTAAAGATGTCGGTATTCGCTCTGTAATCAACGTAGCAAGAGCACTAGGAATTTCAACTCCTATGGAATATGACTTCACTATAGCTCTAGGTTCTAACGGCGTAAAACTTCAAGAAATGACTATCGCTTACGGTGCTTTTGCTAACGGCGGTTTCAAAGTTAAACCTTACGCAGTTGAAAGAGTCGAAACCTCAAGAGGTAAAATCGTTTATCAAGCTCCAAAAACAAAAATTACAAAAGTTTTGGACTTGAACACTGCGGCAATGGTTACTGCAATGTTAAAACAAGTAATCATCAGCGGTACAGGACGAGCTGCAAACATTGGAAAACCTGCAGCAGGTAAAACCGGTACAACTGATGACTGCAAAGACGCTTGGTTTATCGGATACACTCCTGATATAGTTACAGGCGTATGGGTCGGAAATGATGACAATACAAAAATGGCAAACCTCACAGGTGGTACTGTTCCTGCTATTATTTGGCGTGATATGATGAAAGTCGCAACTGAAAAATATCCTCATTCCGATTTCGATTATCCTGATTACAACCTTAAAGCAGAAAAATTGCCGGCTAAAGATACTCAAGAAGGTAATTTCTCATCATCACAAGAAAATAAAGATGAAACAGATATTGAAACGACTCAAGATGCTTTAGCTCCCCCCACGCCTACAAAACATACACAACAAGGCTCAATGTCTGGGAACTTTAGCGATATACCAACTCAAGCTCCGCACCCGACACCACGTCAAGCAGCTGAGCAGACACAAGCTCCTGTTCCTGCTCAAAGCAGTCAAGGCAGATTTTATTAAAAACAAAACAAAAAGGAAGTTGACAATTATCGACTTCCTTTTTTGTAACTTACTTTAATCTAATCTACAATCCCATATCAAGCTTGGGGATTTTTACATTGAATATTTTTTCAAGGTCAACACTGTTTACCATCGCATCAATCAATACGCTTGGTTGAATATGCTTTGTATCAAAATCTTTTATAATACCTAAGATTTTTGCATCAGAATATTCTTCAATCATTCGTGGTGCGGTTTTTATCGCATAGTCCTCAGTCCCTTCCGGGTAACGATTAATAATCACGCCTGATACCTTTAAGCCTTCTGAAATTGCTTGGTTGATAGTTAAAAGCGTATGATTAATTGTGCCCAAATCAGGTCTTGCAACAATAACGCAAGGCAAATTGAGCTTTTTCGGCAATTCACTCATTAAAACATGGGGAGCAACAGGCACTAACAAACCGCCGGAGCCTTCTACTATAACAGTATCACAGGTTTGAGCCATTCTACTGTAGTCTTTTTGAATTACATTTAAGTCTATTTCGACATTTTCCAATTCCGCCGCAATATAAGGAGCCGTTGGTTCTTTTAAAATATAAGAAGCCTGCGTCGTAACATAAGGGTCAATCCGTTTTACAAATGACAAATCGGGTGAAATCATAAACGAGCCTTGGATTATAGCCCCGCTCTGCAAAGGTTTCAAGACACCTGCTTTATATCCTAAAGATTGCATAACCGCAGCCAAACCGGCTGTTACAACGGTTTTTCCGATATCTGTATCTGTTCCTGTAACAAAAATATTCATAATTGCCCTTTCTGCATCACAAGCATTATATCGCAAAAAATAAATCAAGAAGACTATGGATTATTATTTATAAGTTATTAAAATGAATCTATGAAGAAAATTATTTCAATTTTAATATTGTTTTTTACAATTATATACGCAGGTGTTTCATTTGCTGACAGCAGACTCAAAATCAGCAAAGACGCTTTTATCCGAGTTTTAAATCCTGTTGAAATATCAGGAACTATCGCAGACATAGGCGACAGCGTATATTTTATAAATGTTGATGACCTTTATATCAATGAAGAAAATGTTATACCTAAAAACAGTCGTTTCTATGGCGTCGTAGAAGACCTCAAAGAGCCTGTTCAAGGCACAAACGGTTCTGTTAAAATCAGGATAGATAAACTGGAAAAGCCTGATAAAACAACTATAGCGATTAAAGGTTATATTTTCTCATCAAACAACAACTACATTGGAGGCGATGCAACCCCACCAACATATTACAAAAGAACACCCCACTATACACAAGGTTGGAGAGGGGGCATTTTGCAATACACACCAACCAACATAAGAAGCTTCGGAGAACCTATTATAATAAAAGCGGGGGCTGAACTTTTCGTTGTACTTACCGAAGATTTATATTTGAACAATTAATATAACTTATCGTTATAATCTTCGTGATTGTATTTTCACAAAAAACATATATAATACTATTAAAATATTAGGCATTTATCATACACAAAGCAAAAGGAGGTCCTATATGAACAAAAGAACATTAACAATTATTATTGTTGCAGGGATGTTATTATCCAATGTATCTTTTGCTGCAACAAAAACGAATCCGAATTTTCAATTTGAATCAGCAACTCCTCAAGCTCAGTACAATAATTACGAAGGATATTCAAGTGAGTATTCCGTCCCTCAATCATTTGCCGCTCCGTTAAAGGGTAGCGTTACAATGGTTCCGGCGGGAACTTCATTTGCAGCAACAACAAGCTCTGAAATAAGCACTACCGCTCTCAGTCTTGGACAAGGTGTAACAATGTCTTTGCCAAGTAATTTTTACTACAACGGAAAACTAATCGCTCCAGCCGGTAGTCAAGTGAGCGGAAATGTAATATTGCTCAAAAAAGCAGGATTGGCGGGCAAAAACGGCCAAATAAAAATTAGATTTACCAATATTTACACACCTCAAGGTCAAATGATTCCGATATCAGGCGTCATTAGAACCTCTGATGGAACCGGCATTTTGAAAGCTGCAACTGCAAAAGATACAACTAAAGACTACGTTAAAGATATAGGAATTGGTGCTGCCAGTGGTGCGGTTTTAGGTACCGCAATGGGTGCAATGGCTCAAGGTTCTGTGGGATTGGGAGCTATCTATGGCACAGCTCTCGGCGGTGGCTTAGGGCTCGGCAAATCAGTAATCGACAAAGGTATTGATATTAATATTCCGGCAAATTCTAAGATTGATATTGTAATCGACCAACCGATTACAGTATCTCCTAGTGCTAAATATTAAGTAAAGTAGGCGATTTGTTTTAGTAAATGTTTTTTGCTAAAATAATTGGGAGAAAAAAGAAACTTGGGGAAAAATGGCACTACTTGGGAATAAATATGACTTCATAGATGATGAACCTCTAGAATCTGATGATTATCGGATTCCTTCGGTGTTCCAAAATCAAGAAGAAACTAAAGGACTCACACTTAAAAAATCAATAGTTCTATCAACCATTCTGCACCCTGCAGTTGTTGGTTTCGCTTGGCTATTGATTTTTATATTGACATTACTCGGAATAAAAATTACAGTTTTTGACAAACCTCAGCCTCAACCTAAAGATATTGAATTTGTACTTGTAAATAAAGAAGCAACTCCTATCAACAAGAACACAAAATTTAGAGCTGACAAAAACTCAAGAGCAGGTGGCAAACACGACCCCACAAGAAAAGTGTCTATGCCTCAAGCTCCTGCACCAAAAGCGAAAAGTACACGTTCGCAAAATGCGGCTCCTGCTCAAAGTGCAAAAAAAGCACCAACCAAAAAGCAGCCTACAAAAGCTACTACTAATACAAAAACTCACTCTACACAAAAACACGTAAAATCAGCGGCTCCTGCATCTAAAGCTTTTGAGTTTTTCGCACCAAGACCAACGGCAAAACCATCAGCTCCAAGACCTGTCGCTAAACCAAAAAGCAATTTCACAATACCTGTACCAAAATCCGCAATTCCAGGAGTTGCAACTCCATCCGGAGGTCCTTTGACCTCAGCTCCTCACGCAACAGGACGTGGCGGAAACGGCTCAGGCTCAGGACACCCGTCCCCAAGCTTTGCCCCGACTAAATCAGGGACAGGCTCAGGAACCGGAGCAGGCTCTGGAGGAAGATTCTCAGGCTCAAGAGGCGGAACCGGTAGCGGAGGTAATCTCGGCAACCCAGGACCCGGAAATCCAAAAGGAGCTCCCGGTATTGACGCTGTAAGAGAACCGGATTTCGGACCATATATGAGAGAACTTCAACGTAGAATTAAAATGAACTGGGAACCCCCAAAAGGTAACGAAAGCAAACGTGTAGTATTACTATTTACAATAACCAGAGACGGACGTTTACAAAGCGTACATGTAAGCAAATCATCAGGTTTGGCAGCAGCTGACAAAGCCGCAATTTCAGCGGTTCAACTAACTGCCCCATTCCGCCCCTTACCACCGGAATACAAAGGTAGCAATGTCGATATCCAATTTACATTTGACTACAATGTATTCGGAGCTTCAATGAGATAAGATAACTAAAATAACATATAGAAATGAGGATATAAAACTATGGATCTTTTACTTCAATCAATTCAAATGGATTGGCCCGTTCTTACACCAATCTTTGTGTGCTCTATTTTGACAATAGCTGTCGCACTTAACAGATTTGCTTTTTACAACAAAAACAAACGTGACGTCGTTCAATTTATACCTAAATTGCAAAAAGAACTTGCAAGAGGAAGACTTGAAGGTGCTCAAGCACTAAGTATTCAACTCGGTGGCGTTATCGGAGAAGTCACGGAAGAAGCTGTCAGAATTTTTTCTGAACAAAAAAAAGGTTTCTCTCGTTCTTTTGATATTGCGGCTAGTTTAGCTACAAGAAAACTTGAAAGCCATTTGACTATTTTAGGTACAATCGGCGGTGTTTGCCCGTTCTTAGGCTTATTCGGTACTGTCGTCAGAATCCTTTATACTTTCCAAGATTTAGCTGTTCAAGGTAACCAATCAGCTGCCGTTGCAACAGGTATCGGGTCTGCATTGATTGCTACTGCTTTCGGTCTTGGTGTTGCTATCGTGGCTGTTATCCTATACAACAGCTTCCAATCTATCGTAAAAAGATATGAAGATGACTTCCAATTAATTAAATTGCTATTCCTAAGCTTCGTTGATTCTGAAGAAGAAGTAGCTCTAAACTCTCAATCAAATATTTCACTATAAAAGAATTCACAAGCAGGTAAAAAAATGGCTTTTAAAACTACAAAAGGTAAAAACGCAATGTTCACGGAGATTAATATCACTCCTTTGACCGATATTTTTCTCGTTTTGTTAATCATCATGATGGTTGTAGCTCCTACATTCCAATCTGCTGATAACAATATTAATGTGCCCGAAATAAACAGTGGCGTTAGTATTGAACAAAAAAATGCAACAGTTTCAGTCACCAAAAACGGCGATTTCTACCTAAATTCAACACCTGTCAATCCCGACAGTCTTGCTGATGAACTGGAAAAATTAAAACCAACTTTAGAAAAAAAAGAAGTTGTTGTTAAAGCTGATACTGCTGTGAAAAACTCAGAAATTATGAAAATTATGAAAGCAGCTGAAGCTGCTGATTACAAAAAACTAATCGTTGCAGGTGAACCGCTTTCTAAAAAAGAACAAAAAAAACTTGATGACAACAAAAAAACAGCGGTTGTTCCCGTAGCACAAACCGCACATTCTGAAGAACCCCAAACCAATATCCCTTCAGATACAACGGATTGGGAGGAATAGAGGTTATTATGGCAAGACAAAGAGATTCATTCAACGAAATTAACATCACTCCGTTAACAGACATATTTTTGGTTCTGCTAATCATAATGATGGTCATAGCTCCATTACTCGACCAACAAGGTTTAAATCTTGCAGTCCCCGAAATGGTAGAGGCTGAATCGGTCAAAGATGCTCACATGATTAACGTAACCGTTGACAATCAAAATCACTATTTTATCGACGATAGAGAAGTTTCTGCCTCTCAACTCCAAGATACAATAGCCAACAAAAAAGCTGAAAACCCTGACGGCGTCTTAATCCAAACAGAACCCGACTCCACCCACGGTGCCGTCGTTAAAGTTATGGACTCTGCCAGAAACGCTGGCGTAACAGAAATATCAGTAACGGAAATTTAATTTATTTTTATTTTTTATATCTTTATTTAAAATGGCTCCACGACTTACTTTTCGGGGCTATTTTTTATATAAAGTTTTTTTACCGAGGGGTTGAAGAATTTTTATGTTTTAATTATTATTATAAAATGATAAGATATATGAGATGTTTCATGCCTAATCTAAAAATCTCAACCAACCTTTAAAATGTAATTAAATCAATATAGAAGGAATAAAAAAATGAACCCTATTGTAAAATCATTAGCAGATGAATATTCTAATAAAGAATTGCCTGTCGTAAACCCCGGTGATACCGTTAAAGTTTTCGTAAGAATTATCGAAGGAAACAAAGAAAGAACTCAAGCTTTTGAAGGTACTGTTATTAAACAACGTGGTTTTGGCGTCGGTAAAACTATTACCGTTAGAAAAATTTTCCAAGGCGTTGGCGTTGAACGTGTATTCCCGCTTCTTTCTCCTCGTATCGAAAAAATCTCTATCATCAGACGTGGTGATGTTAAACGTGCTAAACTTTACTACTTGAGAGAACGTTCCGGTAAAGCTACTCGTATTAAAGAAAAAATTGAAAAGAAATAATTGGGCTTACCCGATTTATAATTTATAAAAGCCATAATCTCTAAGGGTTATGGCTTTTAATATAAAATAAAAGTTAGGAAAACAAATGACACATATTCACTGGTATCCCGGTCACATAGCTAAAGCTGAGCGAAAACTTAAAGAACAACTGAGTCTTGTCGACGTTGTAATTGAAATTATTGACGCAAGAATCCCTTTGAGCTCTATGTATCCTGATATAAGCAATTTAGTAGGGCAAAAACCAAGGCTTATTCTGCTAAACAAATCTGATTTGGCTGATATCGAGCCGACAAAAGCTTGGCTAAAAATAATTAAAGCTCAAACCGGTGCAACAATTCTTTTAACAAGTGCCAATAACTCTAAAGACTTGAATTTAATCGTCAATAAAGCCATTGAATTGAGCCAACCTGCAATAATAAAACTTGTACAAAAAGGGCTTCTCCCTAGAGCAGCAAGAGCAATGGTAGTAGGCATGCCAAATGTAGGCAAGTCTAGCATTATAAATAAATTAATCAAGAAAACTAAAGCCAAAACTGGTGCAAAAGCAGGCGTGACAAGGCAACAACAATGGGTCAGAATTAACCCAAGATTGGATTTGTTGGATACTCCAGGAATTATTCCCTTAAAACAAGAAGAACAAGAAAAAGCTAACAAGCTTGCTTTTGTAAACTCAATCGGCGAAAACGCATATGACTCAGAAAGTGTCGGAGACAAATTTATCGAAGTGATTTCTGATTTATATCCGAATTTATTAAATTCTTATTACAAGCTTGATGGGGCTGATATTTTAAATCTTGAAAATATCGCTTTAAAACGAAACTGGATAGTTTCCGGTGGCAAAGCTGATACCAAAAGAGCTGCTCAAAATATGCTCCTTGACTTTAGAGAAGGAAGATTAGGAAAATTAACCTTAGATAAAATAGAAGAAAATGAATAAACTTTTTGAATTTGATAAAAAAAAGAAAAAAGATTTTGACTTTTTAATTGGTACAGATGAAGCAGGCAGAGGCCCCGGGGCTGGCCCCGTTTATAGTGCCGCCGTATGTTTTAACAACATAAATCAAACAACAAAAAAACTTTTTGAAAAACTAAACGATTCAAAACAACTTTCAGAAAAAACAAGAGAAGAACTTTTCGACATTATAAAAGCAAACTCAATTTACTCAATAGCTTTTTCTACAGTAGAAGAAATTGAAAAACTGAATATTTTAAAAGCCTCATTACTATCAATGAAACGTGCATGCGAAAAAGTTTTCGAAGAAATAAAAAGCGACAAAGCACTTGTCTTGATAGATGGAAACAAGTTAATACCACAATTTGATAAAGCTCAAGAATTTATAATAAAAGGGGACGCAAAATCTGCTTCAATAGCAGCAGCGAGCGTTCTTGCAAAAGTTTCACGTGACAGATTTATGAAAAAGCTGGCAGTCGAACACCCCGATTACGACTGGGAAAACAACAAAGGATATCTGACAAAAAAGCATCTTGAAGCAATAGATAAATGCGGCACCACTGAGTGGCACCGCAAAAAATTTTTAGAAAAACATTTTAAAAAAAGTGAACAAATGAAACTATTTTAACTCGGTTCCCCATAATAATCACCGCCACCACTTTCTGAATAATCACCGCCAAAAAGTATTTTTTGCGTCAATGAATCAGGAACAACAGACATTCCCTCATAGTCAGCTGTATTACTACGTCCCATTTTAAAAGTATAACCACCATCTTTAATGTCATCTGTGCTCATTGAAACTTGATTAGGACCTTTGTCTCCATTCACGTCAACATAGAGCCAATTTCCACCATCAAATGTATAAGCGATACCATCTGCACCATACATTGTCAATTCACCATCATCATAAGAATGATTGCCGGTAGCTGCAGTGGCAGAAGACGGATTCATTGATGAAACAATATTCATCCGCTTAGAAAAAAATTCTGTATATAGACAAGAATTTGAGCTGCACCTATCATTTAATTCGTCCCAATCTTCTCCTGTCAATGCATAATGTTGTTGCAATGCTTGATTTAAAGTAGCATAAGCCTTTTTACCAGCTGTTCGATATTCCTCGTTATTTGTATTGTTCAACAAAGCAGGAATAGTTAATGCAGCTATAACTCCTATTATAACCAGCGTAATTAGCACTTCTGCAAGTGTAAAACCTTTTTTCATAAATTAACCTTTCAAATATTCTAACCTAAATAATCCAGCGTGTTATTAATTGACAACTTATATCATTATAACAAAACTCTTCAAATATTTCTATGCTATTTATAGTAAAAACCTGTAATCTTGTTACAAATCGTGACATAAATCACAATTATTATCCATCTTGTTTGCGGTATAATATTATTATAGCCGAAATGAAAGATTATTATGATTAATACAGAAAAATTAACCGTAAGATTTGGAAGCCAAACCTTATTTGAAAATATAAATATAAAATTCGCAAAAGGTAACTGCTACGGAGTTATTGGTGCAAACGGTTCAGGAAAAAGTACCTTGTTAAAAGTATTGGCAGGTGACTTGGAGCCTACTTCAGGAGTTGTCCATATTCAAAAAGGACAAAGAATTGCCGTTTTGAAACAAAACCACTTCGAATTTGACGAATATACCGTTTTAGACACCGTTATTATGGGACATAAAAGGCTCTATCAAGTTATGAAAGAAAGAGATGAGCTATACGCAAAACCTGATTTCAACGATGAAGACGGGCTTAAAGTCGCAGATTTGGAAACAGAATTCGCAGAACTTGACGGATGGCAAGCTGAATCAATGGCTGCAAGTTTATTAAGCGACCTTGGTATCTCTGATGAGCTTCAAAGCCAAAAAATGGCTGAACTTGCAGGAAGTGAAAAAGTCAGAGTTCTTCTTGCCCAAGCTCTTTTTGCAAGCCCTGATATCCTCTTGCTCGATGAGCCTACAAACCACCTCGACATCAACACCATCAGCTGGCTTGAGGAATTTTTAATAAACTTCCCAAATACTGTCATAGTCGTTTCCCATGATAGAAAATTCTTAGATAAAGTATGTACTCACATGGCTGATATCGACTATAACAATATACAGCTTTATGCCGGTAACTATAGTTTTTGGTCTCAGGCAAGTCAATTAATAAAAAGACAAAAAGAAGAATTGAACCGTAAAACTGAAGAAAAAATGGAAGAATTAAAAACTTTTATCGCAAGATTTAGTGCCAACGCATCTAAAGCGGCTCAAGCAACATCGAGAAAAAATATGCTCGACAAATTATCACTTGAGGACATAAAACCTTCTTCCAGACAATACCCCCGGATTAGATTTAACTACGTCAAAATGCCCGGCAAAGATGTTTTAAATATTAAAAATTTAACAAAAACTGTCGATGGTGAAAAAATTATCAAAAATTTCTCACTTGAAGTCAGCCAAGGTAACAAAATTGCTTTTATTTCAAAAGACCCGAATATTGTTACAACTCTGTTCCAAATTTTAGCCGGCGAAATAGAACCGGATTCTGGCGAAATTCACTGGGGAGTAACTGCTACAAAAGCATATTATCCTAAAGATAACACTAAATATTTCGGAGAAGATGCTACCCTTATTAAGTGGCTTGCTCAATATTCACCAGACCAACACTCCAGCTTTTTAAGAGGTTATCTCGGCAGAATGTTATTCACTGGTGAAGAAGCTGAAAAAAACTGCACTGTACTCTCTGGTGGCGAAAAAGTTCGTTGCATGCTTGCAAAAATGATGCTCGCTGAAGCCAATGTCTTGATTTTTGACGAACCCACAAACCATTTGGATTTGGAATCAATTACTTCCTTGAACAATTCTTTGATGGATTTTAACGGTACAATTTTATTTACTTCTCAAGATTACCAATTTATACAAACTGTAGCGGACAGAATAGTTGAAATTTCACCAAACGGTTGGATTTATTCAATGGACAGGTATGAAGACTATTTAAAAAATCCTGAAATGAAAAAGAAACGTGAACTTTTATACAAAGAACCGGTAAAACAATAGACTAAAAATTTATTGACTTTGTATATTCAAAGTGAAATTATTTCGCCTTCGTGACGCCATTTTCAGAGATTCAGAGATTCACTATATCTCGCTAAAAAAAACAAACAAAAAGCCAACATTTGTTGGCTTTGAATTATATCCTAACCTAGATAATAAATATATTATACTATGTTTATCTAAAAGTTCAATGTTTTTTTGGGGTGATTTATTTTAGATATATGATTATCCCAATTATATAGAGAGTTCTTATCGTTAGTATTGTCTATATATTTTGCATAATTCTCAAAAATCATATTACCTGTTCTGAATGTCGAATAGAGTTTGTTTATTCCGGAAGTTCCTTTTTCATCAGGCACAATCGGCAAAGCATTATTAGCCCAAGGGTCAACCATCACGGCATTTTCACCCCAAGTTTCAGGATTAGACAAATCAGCATTGTCATCGAGCCCCAAAACAGCAAATACGTGCTGGTCAGTATTATTCGGATGGAAAGGATCTTGACCTGTCATTGTACAAGCAACTAGTCCAACATTTTCCGCACCTTTTTCTTCTATCAAATAATTGGCAGCCAATATCGCCTGATCTGAACAATTGCCTGCTCCAAGCATTGGTACACGCTCTTTTGTCATTTTGACATATTCATCAATCGGCAATTTTCTACGTTGAGCATTCATATATGCTATATCAGAGGCTGCCGTTTGATATTCTTCCGTTGGAGCATATTTAATCATCGGATTTTGCAACTCCATCCACGAAGATGACCTCAATTTCATATCTTTAACAAATTTTACTGCCTCAACTGCTAATTCTTTATTTTGTTCCTTCGGAGAAATTTCACATGCTTGCAAACAATCTGCTTTTTTTATGCCCAAATACGCTTGACATTGTTCAGGGGTCAATGTTGCTATATGAACTTTAATAATATCATGAGAAGATGTCACGCTTTGATTTGTATCAGAATTCAAAGTACTTTTAAACCCGATTTTAGAATTACAAAAAGAAATGCCAGTAATCTTCATAAAAACCTCACTTTAAAATAATAAAAACTCTCAAAATTTTTTTTGCTAAAATTACCCTAACCGGTATTGAAAGAAATAACCCCAATAGTTATCATTATTACATAAGGGGAAATAATAATGTTGTTTGGTTCAATATTTGACGATATAAAAAGTGAAGAAAAAATAATTTACCTTGGAGGCGGATGTTTTTGGGGTATTGAAGCTTATTTTTCAAAAATTCAAGGTATAAAAGACACAAAAGTAGGTTATGCAAACGGAAATATTAAAAATCCAACTTATCTCGATGTAATAACAGGAACCACTGGCTTCGTTGAAGTTGTTAAACTTAGCTATGACCCAAAAATCCATCCCCTTGCAGATATATTAGACCATTTTTTTGATATTATCGACCCAACATCCTTCAATAAACAAGGTAACGACGTCGGCTCGCAATACAGAAGCGGCGTATATTATATCGATTTAGCAGATAGAAAAATAATTGAAGATAAAATAAAAGAAATCCAACCAAACTATCCTTCAAAAATAATGACAGAAGTAGAAAAACTAAGAAATTTTTATTCGGCTGAAGAATATCACCAAAAATATCTTCAAAAAAACAAAACAGGATACTGCCATGTAAATTTAGATGAAATAAACAAATATTTCAAACCATCAATGGCTACTATCAAAGCAAATTTGGATGACGAAAGTTACAAAATAACACAAAAAAAATTTACAGAAAAACCTTTTAGCAGTCCATTTTTAAAAAACAACAGCGACGGTATCTATGTCGATATAGTATCAGGAGAGCCTTTGTTCTCATCAAAAGACAAGTATGAATCAGGCTCGGGCTGGCCAAGTTTTACAAAACCCATTAATAAAAAATTTATAAAAGAATTACCCGACAACACCTACAAACTCCATAGAACAGAAGTTAAAAGCTCTTTTGGAGATTCTCATCTCGGTCACCTATTTGACGATGGTCCGACTAAAACCGGAGGGAAAAGATATTGTATAAATGGAAAAGCTTTGAAATTTATTCCTATTGAACTTATGCAAGAAAAAGGATACTCAAAGTATCTGAAGATATTTCAACCAAATTTATAATTCTATAGGAAGATATATATCAATTTTGGAAAAATATGATATAATGGTAAACATAACATAATTATTGTGTTTACATTTTTACATTGGTTTCTTATAGTTATATAATGTTAAACTTGTAGTGTATTAGGTTAAATGGGTGATTAAATGAACGGAAAAAAGATTTCTTTGGGCAAAAAAATTGCAATTGCTATGATTATTGTAAGCACGATTTTGGTAATCATTACAACTTGTTTTTCTGTTTTTGAACTAAGACAATCTATGTTAAAAGATGCGAACAGTAAGACTTCTGAAATTCTTGAACTTGCTAATAATGTTATTAAAGGCTATCAAGCTCAAGTTGCTCAAGGCTCTTTGACTAAAGAAGAAGCCCAAAAAATGGCTTTGAAAGATTTAACTAATTTTAGATATCAAGGCTCTAATTATGTATGGGTAAATGACTATAACGTAAGATTTTTGGTTCACCCTATAAACCCAATTGGCTCTGATGGTGCTATAATTAAAGATCCCGACGGTAAACCTTTTTTTAAAGACTTAACCACAATGGCACTTGCCAATAAACACGATTACATCAGCTATAAATGGTCAAAAGCCGGACAATCAAAATCCGTGTTCTACCCAAAAACATCTACTAGTTTAAACATACCTGAATGGAAATGGGTAATCGCAACAGGCGTCTATGTTGATGAAATAGACAAAACTGTCATTGAATTAACAGCACTTATAATTTTTGCTAACCTAATTCTTTTAACCGTATTAATAGCTTTATCACAAATATTATTTGTTAAAAAAATATCTACTGAAATGACAAATATCACCGCAGATATGGAAAATGGAGCCAAACAAGTGGCTCAAGCTTCGCTATCTCTTGAAAAGTCCAGTGAAAACTTAGCCGAAGGTAGCAATGAGCAAGCTGCTTCAATTCAAGAAATTGCAGCTACTATTGAAGAATCAGCGTCTATGATTACGAAAAATAACGAAAACAGTAATTATGCAGCTGTTCTCGTCAAACAAGTTACCGATAAAGCAAAAGCCGGACATGACAAAATGGAACAAATGATGAACGCAATGGAGAAAATCAATAATTCCAGTAACGAAATTTCTAAAATTATTAAACTGATTGACGAAATTGCTTTCCAAACAAATATTTTGGCTTTGAATGCCGCCGTAGAAGCAGCAAGAGCTGGTGACGCCGGCAAAGGATTTGCCGTAGTTGCCGAAGAAGTAAGAAACCTTGCCCAAAGAAGTACAATCTCTGCTAAAGATACAACCAAATTAATTGATGAAAATATTTCACTTTCCCACGAAGGCTCTCAACTCGCTAGTGAAGTATATGGTGCTATCGATGAAATAGACAACGAAATAAACAAAGTAAACGGAATTGTTCAAGAAGTATCTGTTTCCAGCCAAGAACAATTACTTGGCGTTCAGCAAATCCAAACTGCTATTAATCAAATGGAACAAGTTCTTCAAATGAATGCTCAAACCGCTGACTCAAACTCTGAAGCATCTCAAGAATTAGCTGCTCAAACGCATGAACTTAATAATCAAATTGATGATCTTAGAGATATCATCGAAGGTACTAAATAAATAAAAATTATTAATATAGAATAAAAGCTCTATGGAAGTAGAGCTTTTGTTTTATATATTGACGAAAGTAATTGTTAATATTAAAATGAATACAATCAACATTTAGCAACAACTTGGAAGCTATTTATGTCGTAGTGGCGGAATGGTAGACGTGCACGTTTGAGGGGCGTGTGAAGAAATTCATGGGGGTTCAAGTCCCCCCTACGACATTTTGAATTTGTTCTTGAACTTTGACTTATACTTTCACCCCGCTATTTTGACAAGCAAAATAGGGGCGTTTACTCAAGAGCACTCGCTGCTATGGCAGCTTCGCAAGTCCCCCCTACGACATTTTGAATTTGTTCTTGAACTTTGACTTATACTTTCACCCCGCTATTTTGACAAGCAAAATAGGGGCGTTTACTCAAGAGCACTCGCTGCTATGGCAGCTTCGCAAGTCCCCCCTACGACATTTTAAATTTGTTCTTGAACTTTAAGCTCCTAATACAAATAAAACCTTGAATCTCTATTACTGACTCCAATACACTTTTTAACAAATATCCATCAAAAAAAGGTAGGTTAAAATTATAATTTGAGTTAAAATCCCAATATGAATTTTATTTGGTTTTTATTAATCTTTATCTCTATAATCATTGGAGCCATAACGGGGAAACTCCCTGATGTTGTAAATGCAATTTTAGAAGGTGCTAAAACCTCTATTGACGTTGTTTTAGCAATTATGGGCGTAATGGTTTTTTGGTTAGGGATTATGAAAATAGCTGAAAAATCCGGAATTATAAAGGTCATATCAAAAATTATACAACCGGTGGCAAAATGGCTGTTTCCCGAAATCAATTCTGAAAGTAAAGCCATTGGTGACGTAGCACTTAATTTTTCAGCAAATGCTTTGGGATTAGCAAATGCAGCAACTCCTATCGGAATAAAAGCTATGGAAGAATTTCAAAAAGAAAATATAAATAAATCTTCCGCATCAGATGCTATGTGCACTTTTTTAGCAATGAACACCGCAGGCTTTCAACTTATTCCTGCAACCGTAATTGCCATTTTAGCAGGATTTGGAGCAAAAAATCCAACTGAAATAATCGTACCGACACTTATTGTCACAACATTTGCTTTTTGCTCTGCAATTTTTATTGCTAAAATTTTAAAAAAGATTTTTCCGCCTCAAATTAAAGAAAATGAGGTAGAAGAAAATGCATAATATCAAAGCCATAATTGATATAATTTCCCTATGGACACTTCCTGCAATACTATTGCTAATCTTAGGATGGGCAGTTATTAAAAAAGTACCCATATACGAAGCTTTTATTGAAGGGGCAAAAGACGGCGTAAAAGTAAGTGTAAATATAATCCCTTATTTGGTGGCAATTATTGTAGCAATATCTATGTTTAGAGCATCTGGAGCAATTGAACTTCTAACTTCTCATTTAAAAACGATACTAAACGTTCTAAAAATTCCTGCCGATATTTTACCACTAACAATTGTCCGCTCTTTGTCAGGAAGTGCTGCTTTAGGTGTATTTTCCGACATCGTAAAGGCTAATGGCGTTGAATCTTACCCTGCAAAACTGGGAGCAATAATGTTAGGAAGCTCCGAAACTACTTTTTATGTACTTGCTGTGTATTTTGGAGCAGTCGGAATAAAAAAATACAGATATGCACTTCTTGCTGGTTTAATGGCAGATTTTGTCGGCATTGTCGGAGCCATTATTGTTGCCAGATGGTTTTTCTTATAAAAGAAAATGAGAGCAATTATAAAAGCACATAAAAAAAGCCCTTCGACTAATCGATGGGCATAGAGTTGTTTGAAAGTTTGCTGAGAAAGCATTAATAACTCAGCTCTTGTTTAAGAATTACTTTGGAAAAATAATTTTTCCGTTTCGTTCAGGTTTTTATTCAATTTTCATTTTGTCAGAGTAATATCAAAGTTATCGTAATTACGAGAATAGCGTGGCAATTTATGTTTATAGCTCGGCAGAGATTGCCTGTGTGTTCACTGATAATTACATTGCCTTTTCAAGTTTCGCCAATCTCCTTTCAAACGAGTTGTTTTGTTTTTCCAGTTTTTTAATTTTTGCTTTCATTTCTTGGTTTTCTTGTATCAATTTTGTATTTTCTTTTTCAATAGTTTCAATTCTGGTGACAGCATTGACGATTTTTGTGTTCAATTGTTTTACGGAGTTGACGAGAGCGAAAACGATTTCGCTTGTATCAACATACAATAATTTTTTATATTGTTGGTTTCCATCGGCTTCAAAAATCGCACGAGGGAATACTTTGCGAGCTTCTTGTGCGATTATACCCATGTGTTGACGTTTGGTTTTGTCATCTTTGTAGGTAAAATCTTTGACTTTTAGTTGTAATATTTTTTCCAGACCGATTTTGTTTTCTTCACCCACATTTTTCATTCTGGCATCAGACGTTCCGCCCCAAGTCTTGCAAGTTAAAGTTCCGTTGACTTTTAGAGTTCTGGCTTTAAAGTCACCATATAAAAGGGCACTCGCTCCCGAATAAGTCTCGCCATTACCCTCAATATACAGTTTATAATTTGCTGTACTTGTAGCCGAGATTCCTGCTTTGTATCCAATACCAACATTATTAGAACCAGTTTCGTTGAAGCCAAGTGCGACACAACCGACGGCTGTGTTATTAGAGCCTGTTGTGTTTGAGCTAAGAGCAGAATTTCCGTGAGCTGTATTATAAGAGCCTGTTGTGTTTGAGCTAAGAGCAGAAGCTCCGTGAGCTGTATTTTCATTGCCTGTTGTATTGTATAAAAGTGCCATCATTCCGTTAGCTGTGTTAAATTCTCCTGTTGTGTTAGCATAAAGAGAAAGAAAACCGACTGCTGTGTTGAAGTTCGCTGTTTCAACTCCCGATGACGGATTATTGTAATATAAGCTGTAACCCCCTATCGCAACGTTGCCGTAGCCTGAAGTGTTAGAATATAATGTGTATTCGCCAATCGCTGTATTAGTTATTTCTTTATCTTCAAATCCTAATAGAACTTGTTGAGTATTTTTAGTTTTAGGGGAGTAGCTAAACTGAGAATAAGAGCCTATAGCTATGTTGTAAGAGTTTGTTTGGCTGCTAAAGAGTGATTGATAACCGATAGCGATATTGTTAGAGCCATTAGAGGCATCTTCTATTCCATAGAGGGAATTAGAACCTATTGCAATATTGTAATCACCTTTTTGGTAAAAAGCTGATTGATAACCGATGGCGGTATTATCAGACGTTGTGTCATTTGAATATAAAGAATTATACCCTAGGGCAGTATTTCTATGTCCTGCAGTATTTGAGAAAAGGGATTGATAGCCTAAGGCTGAATTGTAACCCCCTTCTGTATTTGACAATAATGAGTTAGCACCGTTAGCAGTGTTTCTAACGCCTGTTGTGTTGCCTTGTAGAGATTGATATCCGACAGCAGTATTGTATCCGCCATCAGATTTGCCCTCTTCACCAAAAAGAGCATTAGTTCCCATCGCAACATTGTAGCTGCCAGTTTGGTATATAGCGGATTGATAGCCGATAGCTGTGTTAGATTCTCCTGTTGTGTTAGAGTATAGTGCAGCATGTCCGTGAGCTGTATTATTATTGCCTGTTGTGTTGTAATGAAGTGCATAACTTCCGTGAGCTGTATTATAAGAGCCTGTTGTGTTTGAGCTAAGAGCAGAAGCTCCGTGAGCTGTATTTTCATTGCCTGTTGTATTGTATAAAAGTGCCATCATTCCGTTAGCTGTGTTAAATTCTCCTGTTGTGTTAGCATAAAGAGAAAGAAAACCGACTGCTGTGTTATAAAAACCTGTTGTGTTGGAGCGAAGTGCCTCATTTCCGTTAGCTGTGTTATAAGAACCTGTTGTGTTGGAGCGAAGTGCACCATTTCCGTTAGCTGTGTTATAAAAACCTGTTGTGTTAGCAAAAAGTGCACCATTTCCGTTAGCTGTGTTATAAAAACCTGTTTTGTTGGAGCGAAGTGCACCACTTCCGTTAGCTGTATTATTAGCACCTATTGTGTTATAGTAAAGAGCATGATATCCGTTAGCTGTGTTATCACGGCCTGTTGTGTTGGAGCGAAGTGCACCATTTCCGTTAGCTGTGTTATAAAAACCTGTTGTGTTGGAGCGAAGTGCCTCATTTCCGTTAGCTGTGTTATAAGAACCTGTTGTGTTGGAGCGAAGTGCACCATTTCCGTTAGCTGTG